>JBBQJM010000221.1:0-6991 GCA_038325895.1 Mycobacteriales bacterium | reverse complement strand
GTCGTACATCATCACGGCGCTCTCGCTGGTCGCAGCCTTCTTCTACGGCAGTTGGTCGGCGGTGCTGCTGTGCGCGATCCTGGGAATCCTCGAGGTGTCGCTGTCGTTCGACAACGCGGTCATCAACGCCACCGTGCTCGAGCGGATGAGCAACTTCTGGCAGACGATCTTCCTGACCGTCGGAATCGTCATCGCCGTGTTCGGGATGCGGCTCCTGCTGCCGTTGGTCATCGTGTGGCTCGCCGCGGGCCTTCCCCCGCAGGAGGCCTTCAGCCTGGCGATGAACCCGCCGCCCGATGACGCGGCGTACTTCCCGGACGGTTCGCCGAGCTACGAGACGCTGTTGACCGAGGCCCATCCGCTGATCGCGTCCTTCGGTGGCATGTTCCTGCTGATGCTGTTCCTGAGTTGGCTGTTCACCGAGCGGGAGTTCACCTGGCTCAGCTGGCTGGAACGCCCGTTGGCCAAGGCCGGACGGTTGGACTACCTGGCGGTCATCATCTCGTGCGTGGCCCTGTTGGTCGCCTCGCAGACGCTGGCCGAGGACCCCCAGACGGTGCTGTTCTCCGGGTTGATCGGTCTGGTGACCTTCCTGGTCGTCAGCGGGCTCGGCACGTTGTTCGAGAACACCTCGGGAGAGCACGCCACGCTGGACAGCGGCGAGCCTGAGCAACCGGCACGAAGCGGTGGACCCAACAAGCTGGTGCTGGCGACCGGCAAGGCCGGCTTCTTCCTCTTCCTCTACCTGGAAGTGCTGGATGCGTCGTTCTCCTTCGACGGCGTCATCGGGGCGTTCGCAATCACCTCCGACCCGATCATCATCGCCCTGGGGCTCGGCCTGATCGGGGCGATGTTCGTCCGATCGCTGACCATCTACCTGGTTCGCAAGGGCACGTTGTCGGAATACGTCTATCTGGAACACGGTGCGCACTGGGCGATCGGCGCGCTCGCGGTCATCCTGATCGTCTCCATCGGCTACCACATCAGTGAGTTCATCACCGGGCTGCTCGGGGTCGCCTTCATCGGCGCGGCTCTGCTGACCAGCATTCGGCGCAACCGCGCCCTGGCCGCCAAGGGCGAGAAGGTCGGCACCGTGCACGCCTGACGATCGATCCGCACCACTGACACGAAAGGACCCTCAACAGCTCATGGCCATCGACTACACCAAACGACCGCAGCCTGCTCCCGCGCCGGCAGCGGAGCCGGCACTGGAGTCAGCACAGCGAAAGGTGACCCTGACCAAAGGGTCTCCCAAGGTCTCGCTGACGAAGTCCGGTGGGGTCGGCGGCGTCGCTCGGGTGAATCTGAACTGGTCGGCGCACAGCCCCGAGCCCGCACCGGCCTCCGGCGGCAACCTTCTCTCCAGGATGAAGAAGGCCGCCGCTGCGGCGTCGGCACCCGCGGGGATCGACCTCGACCTGGGCTGCCTGTACGAACTCGCCGACGGCCGCAAGGGCGTGGTGCAGGCGCTGGGCGGCGCCTTCGGGTCGCTGGACGCGCCGCCGTGGATCTTCCTCGACGGCGACGATCGCTCGGGCAACGTCGCCGGCGGCGAGAACATGTCGATCAATCTCGGTCAGCCCGGCCGGTTCCGCCGGGTGCTGATCTTCGCGATGATCTACCAGGGCGCACCGAACTGGGCCGCGGTGGACGGGGTGGTCACCTTGACGCCCGCCACCGGGCAGCAGATCGAGGTCCGGCTGGACGACACCGGCGCCGAATCCCGGATGTGCGCGGTCGCGCAACTCGTGGACTCCGGCGGTGATCTGGTCTTCCAGCGGGAAGTGCGGTACATCGACGGCGGCCAGGTCGCCCTGGACAAGGCATTCGGGTGGGGCATGAACTGGGCGCCCGGCCGCAAGTAGCCGCTACAGGTCGAACTCGGCGGCGTCGATGCCCACCGCGTAACAGGCGTCGCGAACCGCGGCGCGTTCCTTGGCATCGAAATTGCCGTCCGCGCCACCGATGATGATGCCGATCTGCAGCACCGCCCTGGCCTGCTCGGGCTTGGTGCGGAGCTTTCCGATCGTCGCGATCGCTTCGACCTTGCCGAACTCGAAATCGCCGGCCAATTTGGAGCAGTACCAGTCGAACTTCTGTTGCAGCTCATCCGGCGGAAAGACCGACAGGACTTCGTTGCTGCGGATCAGCGCGGAGGTCTTGGCCTGCTCGGCCGGGTCGACCGAACCGTCTGCAGCAGCGATCAACGCGCACATCGCCATGCTGCCGTTGGCGAATTCCTTGTTCTTGAACTGACCCGCCTTCGTGGCCAGTTGCGTGTTCATTTCTCTCGACTTGGCTTTGAGTGAATCCCAGAACGACATATCACTGTCTCCCTCTTGGGCAGGCCGACGCCTCGGCATGGTTGCCGATACCTCCAGGTAACGAACGCCCGTTGACGAGGGTTCCGTGAAACCCGGGCTATTCGGACTGGCGGCGGCCGGCAGTTGCCACTCGTTTGCGCCGCGAACCGCCGTCAGAACGAACGCAAGGCCAACGGCGCGAGTTCCTGTGCAGTGCGGGCACTTCCGGGCGTGCCGATTGCGGTGAAGGTCCATCCGGCGCCGTCTCTGGACAGCCTGGCCATGACCACCGCGGTGTGCGTTCCGGACCCGGTGAGTTCGTACTTGACCAACTCTCGATCACGATCGGCGGAATCGACCACGCGCGCGGTCGCGTTCTCGATCTGCGTGAAATTCTGCCCGCTGAAAGAGTTCACGACGAAAACGATGTGCGCGACAGCAGGCGGCACACGCGGCAGGTCGACCAGGATCGACTCGTCGTCGCCCTCACCCTTTCCGGTCAGGTTGTCGCCGGTGTGCTGCAACGACCCGTCGGCGGATCGCAAATTCCCGTAATAGACGATCTCCAGCACCTGATGATCCGCGGACACCAGCAGCGCTGAGGCGTCCAGGTCGACCGACACCTCCTTCTCGCGGCCGAACATGCCCTTCTTCTTGATCGCGTCCCAGCCGAGACCCATTCGCACCTGTTGCAGACCGCCACCACCGGACTTGGTGAGGCTGACCGTTTGTCCCTTGCTCAGGTTGACGCCCATGAATTGCCTTTCTTTTGTCGGTGTTTCAGTCCGCAGGATTGTCTGCGTCCAGCCAGGTGATCCGGTCGAAACCGTAAGCGCTGCAAGCCTCCTGGATCGTGCGGCCAGCCGGGTCCATTTCCGAACGCAGCACGAACTCGCCGTGAACGTTGTACATCGACGCCAGCACTACGACAGCATTCGACGGCGGCAACGTGATCGGCAGCTCAACCCTCGCTCCGCCGAACGTCGTCACTACAAGCGTACCGGCCCAACGGATGTCGGCGGCGTTGCCCGAGAACCCGAACACCACCATCCGTTCCAACTGCTGGGATTGACGCAGATCCACCTCCAACCGCTCGAATTGCTGCCGCTGGGCGAGCACGATGGGCCGCCTGGTCTCGCCGGGCGGGGCGGCGCGGCGACCGGAGGAGTACTGCACCGTGGAGGATCGGCCCGACTGCAACTGGTAGGCACAGCCCAACCGGGCATCGCCGACCGATGGCGCGATGACCCCTTCGACCAGCAGCGTGCCGACGCCGGATTGCACCCGGGTGAGAGTCACCGTCGGGGAACGGGCGGTGAGGATCGTCGGAACATCGAGCCGGGTCCTCACCTCCTGGCGCGCCGGCGATGGGGACCGACGGTCGATGGAGGCCGCCGGCCGGTCAGCCCCCGGCTCGCCAAGCCCCGGCGAGCCGGGCCCTGGCGCGGGCGGGGTGGCTGCGGAAAGGTCGAGGGAGGTATCCCAGGACGTACCGAGGGCGGCTTCTGTCCTCGCCCCGTGTGGCGGCGCAGTAGTGGTCGGGGCGGACAGATCCAGCGGATCTGCGGACAGGTCCAGCGGATCGACGGGGCGCGACGGCGGTCGTGGCGGCTGCGGTGCCGCCGGGGGCGGCGACGGGCGTGGCGGCTCGGGCTGACCGGCCGGTGCCGGCGGCACAGGCCCCGTCGATCTGGTCGGTGAGTTGGAGTGACGGCTCCGCTGCCCCGCCAGGAATTCGGCGAGCGGCGACGAAGCCGACGACGACGAGGCAGACGACGACGAAGCGGACCGTGACGGGGCAGCCACCCGCCGGCGAGACCGGTGCCGCAGGAACCCGAGATCCGCGCGTGCAGGCGCACGGTCCGGGGCGGACAGGTCGATGCTCACCGTGTCACCCTCAGCGTCACCCTCATCGCGCGAGCCTCACACCATCACCCACAGCGCCACCGTCACAAGGGCACACCGTAGTCCGCGGCGATCCCCCGCACGCCGTCGTCATACCCCTGCCCGATCACCTTGAACTTCCATCCGGTCGGATGCCGGTACAGCTCCCCCAGGCAGATTCCGGTCTCCGACCGCAAGGCCGGCGCCAAGTTCTCGGACCGCACCAACTCCTGCCCGTTGCGCAGGTCGAGCACCCGGATGACGCACTCCCGCAGCTGGCCGAGGGTACGTCGCGCACCCACACCGTCATTGATGTAGAGCGCGACCACAATCCTGGCGATCTCTGCCGGTACGTCGCCCAGGTCGACCTCGATCTGTTCACGATCCTCGCCGAGCGCCTGATGCAGCTGGCTGACCGACATCTCGGGTGAGCTGAGCTGATTGAAGAACACGAAGTACTGATCAGATGGTGCCCGGCTGTCGGCGTCACACAGAATCGTTGCGGCCACAAGGTTGTCGTCCAGCGTCTGTTCGGCACCGGAATTCCAGCGGACGCCGAGCACCACACCCGTGAGGCGGGGTATCTCCTGGGTCAGCGCTACGTTGGCGCCGCGTTTCATCGGGGGCGCCATCTACAGATCGAGTTCCGATCGGCCGAACTTGGTGCGCAGGAAGTTGCCTTGCGCGACCAGGGAGTTCGCATCGTCGTTGCGCACCGCAGTCAGTACCTCGATAGCCCCGTCCAGCAGCGCATCCAGCTGCTGCCCCAGCGCCACCGTTGCACTCGGACCGGCGGCCCGAGGGTGGTCGCGAGTGGCGGGGTCCAGCGCAAGGTAGCTGCGCAAGGTGGTCGGCAGGTAGTCGCGCAGGATTCCGTTGAGCGAAACCCTGGCGTGGATGTCGAGCTCGCGGTCTCGGGTCGCGTGCAGGACGGTGCCGACGGTGTCGGTGATCCGGCGCGCCATCACCGTCGCCTCGGTCGGGAGTTGGCCGGCCGAAGCGTTGATGAACCGGGTGATCCGGAACAGCTCAGCGGCCAGTGCCGTCGGACTGTCCGGCACCTCGGTCGCCGACTGAGGTGCCGACTGCGTGCCGGGTCCCTCCTGCCGCCGCCCGAACAGCCAGTTCATCACCACGCGGTCAGCGTCCTCCCGACAGTTCGAACCCTTCCGGCGACGTTCAAGACCCGGAGGCGATCTCCCCGCGGCGAACACGCTCCAGGTACGGCTGCGCCCGCTCGATCTGGCCCTGCAGGGCGTTCACGGTCTGCGCCATGCTGTCCACCGCCTGGGCACGGAAGGTGTCGACCGCGTCCATCGTCTGGAACACGTTGTCGAACGCCGCCTGCAACTTCTCCACCGAGACGGTGGAACTCGCGGCCTGCTCGTTGATCTGGGCGCCCTGGATCCGGAGTTGCTCCGAGGTGCGTTGGATGAGGTCGCCGGTGGCGGCGTTCAGCCCGGTGATCTGGTCGAGAACAAGCTTCTGCCTGGCGAGCGCCTGGGAGACGATGACGGCGGTCCGCAGCGCCGCGATGGTGGTGGTCTGCGCGCGGTCGACACCGCGCATCAGCTCGAGGTTGTTCTTGCGGATCAGGTCAAGGGCCATGTAGCCCTGCACCGCGACGGCCATCTGGGTCATGATGTCCTGCCGGCGTTGCCGGATCGGGAACAGCGCATCCGCCCGGAGCGTGTTCGCATCCTCGGTACGGCCAGACGATTCCAGAATGTTGATCTGGTCTTCGACCGCCTTGTCCAGGGCGTCGGCCAGCTCGTTGTACTCACCGAGCTTGCCCATCAACGTCCACATGTTGGCCTTCTCGACCTCGATGCTGGCATTGTCCTTGCCGAGCTCGTCCTTGCCGGATGCCAGCGCCCGCACGATCGCGTCGAGGTGGCTCTGCGCCGACTGGTACTTGGCGAAGTAGCTGTCGATCTTGTTGCCGCCGGGGATCCACTTCAGCACCTTCTTGATCCCCGTGAGGTCGGCCCTGTTCGGATCGAGATCGGTGATCTGCAGCCGCAGGTCGGACAACGTGCTCGCGACCCGGGTCTGCGCGTCCTTTCCGCTTCCCTTCCCGATCGCCGCCGCTGGCCGATCCAGCATGCGGCTGGAGACGTTGGCGGACTCTCGCATTTCACGGTCCCCGAGCGAGGTGATCGACTCGACCTTCTTCGCAAACTCCGGCGACCGGACGTCCATCGCCGCCAACTCCATCGCGAACGACGCCGCCCTGGTCTGCAGTTCAGCCTTTCGCGGATCGGCGACGGGCACCGCCCCGGCTGCTTGCTCCGGGGCGACGACCTGAACGGGCGCCGGCGGCGTGAGCACCAGGGCGCCCGATGACGGCGCGGTGGCAGGACGCCCGGCTGGCACGGAGCCGCTGGCACCCAGATCGAGGTCGGTCATCCATGGACTCCTTCATCGCAGACATCAGGTCGGCCCCGACGACGCCGTGGTGATGTTCGATCGCTGTCGCGGGAAGCCCGATCTCATCGTAGGCGGCCGTCTGCGACGGCGGAGGAGTCCTGGTGTTCTGCGGGATCAGTCCAGTGGCCGGTAGGCCGCGACCAACGGGCACTGGAAGGGGTCACGAGCCCGCAGGCCGACCCGGTTCAGGTAGCGGACGACGATCCCGTAGGAGGTGAACAGCCCGACGTCGGTGTACGTCACGGAACGAGTCCGGCAGAACTCGCGGACGATCGGCTGCGCGCGGCGCAGGGTGGGCCTCGGCATGCTCGGGAACAGATGGTGCTCGATCTGGAAATTGAGCCCGCCCAGCAGGAACGTGACCGTGCGGCCCT
>JBBQJM010000220.1:0-7047 GCA_038325895.1 Mycobacteriales bacterium | reverse complement strand
AGCGCCTGCCGGTCGCGATGACGTACAACCTGACGATGGTGGACGCCACCGGGACGGTGGTCACCGCCTACGTCGGGCCAGGCCGGACTCCGGAGTTCACCACCTCGCCGATTGCCACCAACCATAGAGGCGAGTTGCCCGACGACGACGATCACGCCCACCGCTACGCCAGCGTGCAGCGCCGCACCCACCTGCTGGCAGTGGTCGGCGACGACCCGACCCCCGAGCAACTCGTCGAGCAGTTCCTGCAGCCGCCGCTGCATTCCCCGCACTACCGGCGGGCGTTCGGCACCGTTTACACCGCGCTCTACCGGCCGGCCGACGGCGTGCTCGAGCTGTGCTGGCCGGATCGACGCTGGGCGCGGCGGTTCGACGACCCGGACGACACCGTCGATATCGTGCTACGACCCAGCTGAGCGTCACGGCGCTGAATCGTCACCCGCTGGAGTCGATCAGCTGCAGCGCCAACCACAGGGCGCTGCGGGTGCCCGGCGAATCCAGGTCCCGGCCCAGGATGTCCGCGGCGGTGGTCATCCGGTTCCGCAGGGTATGCCGGTGAACGCCGAGTTCGGTGGCCGCCGGCTCCCATTGCCCGTGGTGAGCCAGCCACACCCGCAGCGAGGCCAGCAGATCGCCGCGGCCGGTGCGGTCGTGCTCGATCAGGCCACCCAGCAGCGAGTCGGCGAACGCGCGGCCGGCCGCCGGCTCGATGAGACCGGTGACGCCCTGCGCCGAGATGTCGCGGAAGCTGGTGACGTGGCCGCCCGTGCGCCGGCCGAACTCGGCGGCCTGCAACGCCTGCCGGTGGGCAGTCCCCAATCCGTGGTAGTCGGCGGACTGAGCGACCCCGACCGACGTCCCGCGCGACCGCGCAAGTGCGGCCAGCAGATCAGGTACGCCGGGATCCGCTTCGCCGGCGATGACGACCAGCGAGTCACCGACAATCCCGGCCAGCCATGCCTCGCCGACTCGCCGCTCCAGCCCAGCCGCGGTGGGTCGGTCGGGCCCGGCCAGCACCGCGAGAAGGGCCAACGGTTCCTGCGGCAGCTGCTCGCCGATCTCTGCCGCGATCGGCCTCACCAGGTCGACATCTCCGGCCAGCAGGAGCCTGACCATCGCTGATCGCAGTCCGGCCAAGGCCCGGTCGCCGCCGTTCGATTGCTCCAGCCTGATCGTCAGCAGCAACACGGCCGCGTTGACCAGGTGCCGGTCAGCAGCCGAGAGCGCGCCCGGCCGGCCAACAGCCAGGAATGCCCGGCGCTGGCCGGAGCCGACCGGCTGCACACTCACGGTGTCCTCGCCGATCGGGAAGGCCGAGCTGACGGGCCCGCGATGGCCGCGCAACGGCGTGATCTCCCGCGCCAACGCTGTCAACCGCCCCTGCGCCGCCGGTGGGTCGCTGGCCAACGGTGAGCCCGAGGCATCGACCAGTACCACCCAGCCGCCCACCTGCTGTGCCAGCAACCGCACCAGCCGCCCCGGTCCCGACGGCGCCAGCGCGGCCCTGGTCAGCGCCTGCTGCGCGGTGAAAGTCCTTGTCACAGCGGCGTACTCGTCGGCGGCGATGGCATTGGAGACGGCCCGGCTGATCGCGATGAACGGCGTCTGGCGCGGCACTTCGACCACGTGAAGCCCCCAGCGCCGGGCGGCCGTCAGGAGTTCGGCCGGCACTTCGTCGTGGCTGAGCCCGGTACCGAATCCGAGGCCAACCACCCCAGCCGCCTGCAGCCGTTCCACGTACCGGGGCGGCCCGGCGTCGGCGGCCCCGTCGTCGGCGGCCCCGTCGTCGGCGGCCCCGACGGTGTCGGCGCCGAACGCCAGCCCCGTGATCAGCAGCAGCTCGCCGCCGGTGAGGAACGGAGTCGGGTCGGGAAGGTCGCTGACGTGCACCCAGGTGATGGCACGGCCGACGTCGGGTCCAGAGGTGTGCAGCCGGAGACTCAGCTCTGGCATCGCTACGAGATCCTGCAGAGTCAGCGGCATGGCCCATCCGGCGACGGTGCCAGTTTGTACACATTCACCAGTGTAATTGGGATCTTTGGCCACTACGTGCCGTGGGCCGGATCAAGCAGGCTGGAGTTCTCGCCGAGTGCGAAGCGGGTGAACCGCGGCCCGGACCGGCGCTACCCCGCTGATCAGACCATGCTGGAGCCACCAGCTCGACCACAGCTTCACCGATCACCGCGTTCTCCACTGACGGGAGTTGCCACCCATGACCATCGCCGCGACACAGGACCTGGTCCAGGAACGCCGCCTCGTCACCGAATTGCCTGGACCGCGTTCCAAGGAGCTGTTCGCGCGGCGGCAGGCAGTGGTCTCCACCGGGGTCAGCGCGATGTTCCCGGTCTTCATCGAGCGCGCCGGCGGCGGCGTGCTGGTGGACGTCGACGGCAACTCGCTGATAGACCTGGGCTCCGGGATCGCGGTGACCAGCGTCGGCAACTCCGCGCCGCGAGTGGTGCAGGCCGTCCAGGATCAGGTCGCCGCGTTCACCCACACCTGTTTCATGATCACCGCGTACGAGGGCTACGTGCAGGTCTGCGAGGATCTCGCCGCCGTCACCCCCGGCACCCACGCCAAGAAGTCTGCGCTGTTCAACTCGGGCTCCGAGGCAGTGGAGAACGCTGTCAAGGTCGCCCGGCACGCCACCGGCCGGACCGCGATCGTCGTCTTCGACCACGCCTACCACGGGCGCACCAACCTGACCATGGCGCTGACCGCGAAGAACATGCCCTACAAGGACGGCTTCGGCCCGTTCGCAGCCGAGATCTACCGGGTGCCGATGTCCTACCCGTTCCGGGACGGTGACATCACCGGTGAGCAAGCCGCGAAGCGCGCGATCGACGTGATCACCACCCAGGTCGGCGCCAAGAACGTGGCCGCCGTCTTGATCGAACCGGTACAGGGTGAGGGCGGTTTCATCGTCCCGGCCGAGGGCTTCCTTCCGGCCATCGCGTCCTGGTGCCAGGACAACGGCGCGCTGCTCATCGCCGACGAGATCCAGACCGGTTTCTGCCGGACCGGCGCGTGGTTTGCCAGCGAGCACGAGAACGTCGTCCCCGACCTTGTCACCACGGCCAAGGGCATCGCCGGCGGGCTGCCACTGGCCGCCGTCACCGGTCGCGCCGAACTGATGGACACCGTGCACACCGGAGGTCTCGGCGGCACCTACGGCGGCAACCCGGTCGCCTGCGCGGCCGCACTCGCGTCGATCCAGACCATGCGCGAGCTCGATCTCGCTGGCGCCGCAAGGGATATCGAAAAGCTCATGGTCGAGCGCTTACGCGCCATGCAGTCCCGGCACGCCGCGATCGGCGACATCCGCGGCCGCGGCGCGATGATCGCTGTGGAGCTGGTCAAGCCGGGCACCACCGAACCCGACGCCGCGCTGACCGGACAGATCGCCAAGGCCTGCCACGCGGCCGGTGTGGTCGTGCTGACCGCGGGTACTTACGGCAACGTGCTGCGATTCCTGCCGCCGCTGGTGATCGGCCACGCGCTGCTGTCCGAGGGGCTCGACGTCATCGAACAGGCTTTTGACACCCTGGCGAGCTGATCTCGCCATCCCGGCACCGATCGCAATCAGGACGAGGAGAAATCAATGGCTGTGACGTCGGAGCAGGTGGCGCGGGTACTGAATGCGGTCCCCAAGGGGCTGTTGATCGGCGGCAAGTGGATCTCCACTGAGCAGACCGTGCCGGTCGAGGATCCCTCCACCGGCGAGGTGATCGCCGAGGTCGCTGATGCCTCCCCCGCGGACGGGATCGCCGCGCTGGACGCGGCGGTCGCCGCGCAGGCCGACTGGGCCTCGACCGACCCGCGCGAGCGCGGCGAGATCCTGCGCCGCGCCTTCGAGCTGCTGATCGAGCGGTCCGAGGACATCGCGCTGCTGATGACCCTGGAAATGGGCAAGCCACTCGCCGAGGCGCGCGGCGAGGTCACCTACGGCGCCGAGTTCTTCCGCTGGTTCTCCGAGGAGGCCGTGCGGATCTCCGGCCGCTACTCCGTCGCGCCCTCCGGCGGCACCCGACTGCTCACCATGAAACAACCGGTCGGTCCGGTGTACGCGATCACCCCGTGGAACTTCCCGCTGGCCATGGGTACCCGCAAGATCGGCCCGGCGCTGGCGGCGGGTTGCACCGTGGTGATCAAGCCGGCCGCGCAAACACCCTTGACCACGCTGGCTCTCGCGGCTGTGCTGATCGAGGCAGGACTGCCGGACGGCGTGGTCAACGTGATCACGACATCGACCTCCGGTCCCGTATCCGAGCCGATCATCTCCGACCCGCGGCTGCGCAAGCTCACCTTCACCGGGTCGACCGGCGTCGGGCAACGGCTGATCGAGCAGTCCGCCAAGCAGGTGCTGAAGGTGTCGATGGAGCTCGGCGGGAACGCCCCGTTCGTGGTCTTCGCCGACGCCGACCTCGACAAGGCGGTCGACGGCGCGATGCTGGCCAAGATGCGCAACATCGGTGAGGCCTGCACGGCAGCCAACCGGTTCATCGTGCACGAGTCCCTGGCCCCCGAGTTCTCCCGGCGGCTGGCCGAGCGGATGGGTGCGATGAGCATCGGCCGCGGCATCGAGGACGGCGTCCAGGTCGGACCGCTGGTCGACAACGCCGCGGTGGAGAAGGTCACCGAGCTGGTCACGGACGCGATCGGCCACGGCGCCGAGGTGCTGACCGGCGGCGAGGCGATCGACGGCCCCGGCCACTTCTACCCACCGACCGTGCTGACCGGGGTGCCGACCGACGCCAAGATGTTCCGCGAGGAGATCTTCGGGCCAGTCGCGCCGATCAGCACCTTCGCCACCGACGACGAGGGCATCGCGATGGCCAACGACACCGAGTACGGCCTGGTCGCCTACGCCTTCACCCAGGACCTGACCAGGGCGTTCACCGTTGCCGAGCGGCTGGAAACCGGCATGGTCGGCATCAACCAGGGCATCGTGTCCAACCCCGCCGCGCCGTTCGGCGGCGTCAAGGCCTCCGGACTCGGGCGCGAGGGCGGCTTCGAAGGCATCGAGGAGTACCTGGAGATCAAGTACGTGGGTATCAAGTTATAGCGCCAGGGTTGCAGCAACGCGCTCCTGGCGAGCACTCCCCCAGCAAAATGCCCGACATTTTCCCACGGTCGCGGTGCGCATGCCGCGCATTTCCGGTGCCACATCGCCGGTTCTGTCTCACTTTTCGTGCTGCGGGCTGGCTGGGCGCGGTGTTCTGAGTCGTGGCTGCGGCCTTGCGGCATCTTCGAGGGCGTAGGCGATGGCGTCGTCGCGGTTCATCGCCTGTCCTTGTTCCCACGCGGCTTGATACGCCGTTTCGTTCAGCGTCTGGCGTGCTGAGGCCAGCCATCGTGTACGGGTTCGCTGCACCACCGGCCAGGATTGGGTGCCGTTGGTGGCGCGTAGCCGTTCGGCGGCGCCGGCCAGTCTGACGGCTTGCTCGGTGTGCCCCTGGGCACTGGCGAGTTGGCCGAAGGTGTCCAGGGCCCCATGGATGCCCAGTTTCTCGCCGATCTGTTTCATACCGGTGAGGCTTTGTTGGAGCAGGTCATGTGCGCGGTCATGCTCGGCGTCGGCGACGGCGACGGTGCCCAGGCTGAGTTGGACCAGGGCGACAAACCGTGGGAGGTCGAGCGCGCGATACAGCGCCAGGCTTTCCTCGAGCAGGCGCCGCGCCTCGGCGGTGTCGTGGTGGGCGTCGCAGCCGATCATCCCCAGGTGATGCAGACAGGCCGCGGCAATAAAGGTGTGCCCGGTCGCTCGTGCCAGCGTGAGACCCTCGTCGAGCAGCGTGGCCGCGGTCTGGTACTCCTCTTGGAGCCGGGAGACGAACCCCGCGACGAGCAGCGCATCGGCCGTGCCTCGCTGGTCACCCATCAGCCGGTGAAGCCCGATGCTTTCCTGCAACGAGGTCCATGCTGCTGTGTGGTCGCCCTGGGTCATTGCCAGTTGCCCGGCGCCGAGCAGTGCCTGCGCGCGGGTCCTCGACGCCGCGGTGGCCGCCTCGGGCAGGGCCAGCAGATCGGCCAGCAGCGCGCGGCCCTCGGTCGCGTACCCGCGGACATACCAGAACCCCCACAGCGCGGCCGCCAGGCGCAGACCCCTCTCGGCGTCCTTGCGCTCGATGCACCAGCGCAACGCTGATCGGAGGTTCGCGTGGTCGGACTCCAGCCGGTCCAGCCAGAACGCGGTCGCCGGGCTGTACAAGCCGCGGGCGGCCTCCTCGGCGAACGACAGGTAGCAGTCCACGTGCCGCTGTCGGAGTTCATCCTCCGCACCGCTGGCCGCAAGCCGCTCCAGCCCGTACTCGCGGATTGTTTCCAGCATCCTGAATCGCGGCTCGACGTCCGCGACGGTCTCCTCCTGCCGGAGCAGGCTGGTGCGTTGCAAGGACTCGACGCCGTCCAACAGATCCGGTGGCCCGTCGGTGGAGGCGCACACTTCTTCGATCGCCGGCAGGCCGCAGCCGTCCTCGAAGATGGCCAACGACTGGAACAGTTGCTGCTCGTTCACGGTAAGCAGGTCGTAGCTCCAGGCGATGGCTTCTCGCATGGTGTGTTGGCGGGTCGGCAGGTCGACCGCGCCGCCGGTCAGGAACGGCAGCCGGTGTTCAAGCCGGGCCAGCATCGCCTGTGGGGGCAAGACCCGGATGCGCGGTGCGGCCAGCTCCAGGGCCAGTGGCAGGCCCTCCAACCGCCGGCAGATCGCCGCGACCGCGGCACCGTTGTCCTGGGTGAGCACGAAGTCCGGTTTGACGGCCTGCGCCCGCCGCAGGAACAGGTCGACGGCCGGGTTCGCGGCCAGCGCGTGAGCCGACAACTGTTGAGTCACCTCGGGTGCAGGTAGCGGTGACACGAGGAATTCGTGTTCGCTGCGGAGTCGAAGCGCTGCCCGGCTGGTGATGAGCAGCTTCAGCTGCGGGCATCGGGCGACGAGATCGGACACCAGGCCCGCTGCCGCGGCCACGTGTTCGAAATTGTCCAGCAGCAACAGCACCGGCCGATCGCGCAGCGCAATGATGAGCGCCTCCGGCACGGGCAGTT
>JBBQJM010000219.1:0-7048 GCA_038325895.1 Mycobacteriales bacterium | reverse complement strand
CGCGCTGTGGCCGGCCAGCATCCTGCAACATCACCCGCACGCCACGGTGCTGCTGGACGACGCGGCCGCGAGCCGGCTGCAACTGGCCGACTATTACCGGGAGACCTACCAGGCCAAACCGGCCTGGCAAAGCATCTGACCCCCGCCGTCCCCACCGTCACCCGCTTTCGACCATGAGACTGCCGACACCATAAGGACGCCAGCATGATGATCACCGCCGACACCATGGTCACCGGCCACGAGCTGCGGCGGCCGGGATGGATCGACGTCCGGGGTGCCGTGGTGCGTGCGGTGAGCGCGGGCGCCCCGCCGCGGGCTGCGGATGTTGCTTTGGGTGCGGTGACGGTGGTGCCGGGATTCGTGGACATCCACGTGCACGGCGGTGGCGGCGGGGCGTTCCCGGCGGACCCGGCGGACCCGGCGGAGATGGCGGCCGCGACGGCGACGGCCGTGGATCTGCACCGCCGGCACGGCACCACCACGATGATCGCCTCGCTGGTCACCGCCCATCCCGCCGACCTGCTGGCCCAGGTGTCCGCGATGGCCGATCTGGTCCGGTCCGGGCTCGTCGCGGGCATCCATCTGGAGGGGCCGTGGCTGGCGGCGGAACGCTGCGGGGCTCACGAGTTGTCGGCGCTGCGCGACCCGGACCCGGCCGAGCTGGACCGGGTCCTCGCCGCGGGCGGCGGGACCATCCGGATGGTCACCCTGGCCCCGGAACGGACCGGCGGTCTCACGGCGATCCGGCGGATCGTGGACGCCGGGGCGGTGGCCGCGGTCGGGCACACCGAGGCCACCTACGCCCAGGCCCGGGCGGCGGTCGACGCCGGGGCGACGGTGGCCACCCACCTGTTCAACGCAATGCGGCCGGTGCATCACCGCGAGCCCGGACCCGTGCTCGCGTTGATGCAGGACCCGCGGGTGACCGTGGAGCTGATCACCGACGGGGTGCATCTGCATCCGACCCTTTACCGGGAAGTCAGCCGCAGCGTCGGACCCGACCGGGTCGCGCTAGTCACCGACGCGATGGCCGCCGCCGGGATGGCCGACGGGGCCTACCGGCTTGGATCATTGTCCGTGGACGTGGTCGACGGGGTCGCCAAGGTGGCCGGGACGGACACCATCGCCGGCAGCACCGCCACCATGGACCACGTCTTCCGGTACGCCGTCGAGAACAGCGGGCTCCCCCGCGACGACGCGCTGCTCGCCGCGGTCCGGCAGTCGTCGGTCAACCCGGCCCGGGCGTTGGGGCTGCCGGAGGCCGGGCTGGCCGTCGGTGGGGCCGCCGACCTGGTCGTGCTTGACGCCGAGCTGGGCGTGACTGGCGTGCTCCGGAACGGGTCGTGGGTCGCCGGGCCCTGAAAAGCCCGTGAGGATGTCGACGGCCGTCAGCCTTCCTTTTCGTGGGGTCGAGCTGGCCGGTGAGTATCCGCCATCTGCCTACATCTCGATTCTCGCGGAGTACGCAGGTTCTGCTCATTCAGCGATTTCCGGGTACGTTCACCGTCGACTGAGGGGGGCAATTGATCGAGGATGTCTCGTCCTGGTCGGTCGTGGACATCGAAGCCGAAGGCAGCGACGCCAAGGAATGGCTCGCAGATCCACACAATGACCGCTGGCTGTGCAAGCCGGCGGTCACACCCGAAACGGGGTCCAGCAGGGCGAGGACTGGTCGGAGTGGCTCGCGGCCGAAGTTGCGACGAGCCTGGTTGTGCCTCACGCGACGATCCGCTTGGCTACCCGCGATGGAGTACCCGCGGCCCTGTCCCGGTCGTTGCGCGGGTCAGGTGAGGAACTCCAGGCCGGAGCGGTATTGCTCCAGGGAGTCCCCGGGTTCGTGCCGAGATCAAAGGCGAGGACCGGACACAACCTGCCCAACATTCGCGCGGTACTGAAGGACGTCACGACACCCCAGAGCTGGGATGGTCCAGCTGGCGCTGACGCGGCCTTCGGGGTCTTCTGCGGATACCTCGTGCTCGACGCCCTGATCGCCAATACCGACCGACACGAAGAGAACTGGGCAGTCATCAGAGGCAGGAACGCGGTCGTCCGCCTGTGTGCGAGCTATGACCACGCTACGAGCCTCGGGTTCAACCTGAGCGACGAGCGTCGCGACCAGTTGGCCAGAGATCCGGCGAAACTCCAAGCATGGCTCCAGCGAGGAACCGCCAGGAGGTTCGAAGGTGGACGGCACATCTCGCTGGTGAGCCATGCCGTTCAGGCCATCGACCTCGCGCCGTCGTGGGCCCGGTCCCGGTGGTCCAGGGCAGTCGCCGATCTTGACCTCAATTCGTTGGGTGTGGTCATCGACACCACCGCACCGACGTCGATGTCGGCCCAAGCGCGTAGCTTCGCCATACAGTTGGTCGAGGCGAACCGGAGGAGGCTGCTCGATGAGTTCTCTGCTGCTTGAATCTCGCCTGCCGCACGTGTCAGACGAGCGCGAGGCCGACAGCACCCTGATCGTCGCTTGGCAGAACTCTGAGTCGCGCGAAATCAGCCCGGTAGGCCTGCTGGAGCATGATCATCTCGGCTACCGCTTCCGGTACATTCGCAACGCTCGCCATGTCGAAGGCTACCTGCCGTTTCTCGGGTTCACGGACATGACGGCGGAGTATCAAAGCCCGTGGCTGTTCCCGATATTCGCGCAGCGCGTGCTGAACCCTCGGCGCCCGGACTACCCGCACTGGCGCCATGTCCTCGACCTACCAGCTGATGCCACACCCTTCGAATTCCTCGCGAGGTGTGAGGGTCGCAGAGAAGGCGACGCGGTGCTCGTGACCGCTCCCCCAAGGGTCGACGGCCACGGGGCGATCACCTTCACCTTCCTCGTCCACGGAGTCCGGCACGCACTCCAGGATGCAACCGCGCAGCACGCGCTGAGCGCGTTGCGCGACGGGGACGATGTCGAACTACGTCAGCAACCGGACAACGCTGTGGATCGCCTGGCGATACACGTCTGCTCGGGCAGTGTCCCGATTGGCTGGGTTCCGAGGCTCCTGTGCCCAGCCGTTCATGATGCCCTCGCGGAGGGGCACGTCACCGGCCGTGTGCTGAGAATCAACGGACCCGAGGTACCGCCACACATGCGTTTGCTGGTGGAACTCGACGGCTCGGTCCCCCTCGGGTGGGACTTCTTCGCTGACCCGACGTGGTCCCCTATCGCTGGTGAGGCGACTACAGCAGCGACGCGTCTGCATCGAGCTGGCTGATCCCAGTTCATCCCAAGTCCCGGCCGGGAATCGCCGAGCATGTTCTCTGCGACTTGTGGATCAGAGGTCGGGAGCGGGCCGCCCGTTGCCCTGACCACCGTGACAATGACGCCATCCACCGGCGGCCGTCATGAGCCTGGTCTTGGGCCAGTGGGCGCGCGGCCGTCGGCCCGGGCCAAGTGCTCGGGGCAACGAGAGGTCTTCGGGTACGCCTGCCGGGCTCATTGATGTTCGGCTGATGCGGGGTGGTTCGTGACACTTACTTCGCCGCGATCACTGCATTGATCTCGGATACCGTTCAAGAGCCGCGCATTGCACCGGAGCCCTCGATGTCGAGGACACACCTGGGCGGGTCCGGCTGGTTGGTCGGTAGATGCCGGAAGCTGCAGAAGTGGGTGTCATTCGCCGGGTATTGCCGGATAGTCAGCGTCGTTCCCTGTCCGAGCTGACCGAGGATCTCGATCTGACCGAGGGCGACTCGGTGTCAAAACGGTCGGCATTCTGGACAATGCTAACGTTGTCGGCACTGATCGCCTCGGCCGGGGTGCTGTCCGACTCGACGGCCACGGTGATCGGCGCCATGATCATCGCCCCCCTGTCGACGCCGATCATGTGCATCGCACTGGGCATTGCCAAGCAGGAACCAGGTGGCGCCGCCCGGGCCGGGCGATTCGTCCTCGGCGGTGCCACGTTGGTGGTGGCGATCGGGGTGGTCTTCGCCTTGGTCATCCCCGCCACCTTCGACCTGCTGGGCAACAGCCAGATCAGCGGCCGAACCTCACCAGGACTGGGCGACCTCGTCGCCGCGGTCGCGACCGGTTTCGCCGGAGCGATCGCCCTCGCCCGTCGCGACGTCGCGGCGGTACTACCCGGGGTGGCGATCGCCATCTCGCTGGTGCCGCCGCTGGCCGTGGTCGGGGTGTGCCTTGGCCAGGGGGCGTTCGGTCTGGCGATCGGCGCCCTGGTGCTGTTCTTGTCCAACCTCATCGCCCTCGTGCTCGCCGGCACTCTGGTGTTCGCCGCCCTGGGTTCGAAGGACCCCGCTCGACCGACGGGTGGGGCCCGTCGGCGGGCCTACCTCACCATCACCATCCTGTTCATCGTCGTCGGCATCCCGTTGCTCATGAACACGATCGGCAACTTGATCGTGAGCGTCCTGATCAGTCGGGCACAGGCAGCGGCGGAACAGTGGATCAGCGGAACCACCGGCGGCCAGATCCAGTCCGTGGACTTCGTCGGGAACGAATTGCATATCCAGGTGCAGGTCCCGGCAGACCTACCGGCGACGGACACTCTGTTGAGTACCTTGAGCGACGAGTTGCCCAGCGGCATCCCGGTGGTCGTGAACAGCTCGCAGGGCTCCAGTGTCGAGGCGGGCCAAACGCAGTGACGCTCGTGCCTAACATGTTGGGCCCGACGGCGGCGGTGCAGCAGGATGAGCTGGACCGCGGCACCGCCGATGACCGGGAGCAGGATGCAGCCGGCCATCGCACCGGGCCCGCGCTGAACCCGGATCCGACGGCGGTGAAATCGAAAGAACTACCAAGAAAGAAAAGAACTACCAAGAAAGAACAGCCACAGCCACCAGCGGGACCCCGGCGGGGTCGCGCGACCTGACGTTCCGCGGTCGTGTCCAACGACGCCGAACGCGCCGGACCCGGCCAGCGCGCTGACGCGGGTTATCAGCCAGAACCTCCCCGACCACGGCCATCACGCACCGGCGCGTGGAACTGCGCCGGGGCTGGCGCGGTCATCGCCCGGCTCAACGACCTCGCCGCCACCTCGCCGCCAGACCCGTCGGGGGACTCCCGATCGGCCACGCTCCGGCTCCGCGCCCAGCACGCTGCCGAGCGACTCGCATCCGCGCCCCGGAATCGCCCTCGCGACAACAGGCGCGACCGTCGCCGAGGTTTCAGGGTTCGCGGCTTGGCCAGCCGAGTATTGCCGATCGCGGCGGCGCCGACCGGGAATGTCGCCGCGGTCGCCCCGAGCGCGCAGAACTGTTTCACGGTAGCTGTTTCGGCCGGGACGCGGCCGGGTGCGGGCCTGGGGCTGCTGGCGTTTGTCGATTCCGCCGACGTTCACGATTGGGCGTCATCGGAATTTGTCCACTCCAGACAGGCTTCTTCCGTTAGATGGTTGATAGGGGGCATTCATCTATGCGAAGTGTTGCGCCGCCGCTGATGCCGATCTTCGGTCCAGTCACCAGGCGGAGATGTTGACCTTGCTGCTGCTATACCCAGACCAGGACTACGGCGTGACCGAGCTCGCGCAGCAGATCAACGTCCCACTGACCGCCCTCCATCGCGAGATCGACCGGCTTGAGGCGGCCGGGCTGATCCAGTCCCGTGCCGTCGGGCGGTCGAGGCTGTTGCGTGCGAACACCACCAGCCGCGTCGTGCCGGCCCTGAGGGATCTCTTGCTGGCCACCTTCGGACCGGTTCCGGTCGTTGCCGAGGAATTCGCCGGGCTCGGGGCCATCAAGATCGCCCTCTTCGGTTCCTGGGCCGCACGGTACCGCGGCGAGCCCGGACCGGCACCGAACGACGTCGACGTTCTGCTGGTCGGTGAGGTCGACCACGAGGATGCCTATGAGGCCGCGCGTCGCGCGGAGAGCCGCCTGGGATTTCCCGTCAACCCGACCCTGCTCACCGCCAGCCGGTGGGACAGCGGTGAGGACGCGCTCACCCGCACGATCCAGTCCTCCGCGCTGGTCGACATCCTCCCGGACGCCATGGAGCCAGCTCGATGAGCAGATGGAAGCGGGGCGAGGCGACGGTCGCCAAACTGTTGACCGACCGTCACCTCCAACGGATCTCCGGCGAGATGAGCGATGGGCAGGCGTGGCTGGACGGGGCCCCGGCAGGACCTCTTCCAGCGGGGACCTCGTCGTGGACTCGGACCCGGAAAGTGCGTTTGTCCTACACCGCCCATCGACTTGCAGGATCTCGCCTACGACGCCGGACGTCAGATCGGCACCGGCCTCCTTGCTCAGCAGGGTCTGCGGCGACCGCTGCCGGGCTCCAGGCGCTGACGCCCGACCGGCAGCTTCAGGTCGACCATTGTCATGAACGGCTCTGTCGGCGCGAACAGCGTCCGGCAGTCCGGGGAACCAGCAATTCCGGAAGTCCATCAGTGTGAGCCCGAGCGAGGTTTCCGGCGAACAATTCCGCGACTTCCCGGGAGTCACGTACGACAAATGGCCTCTTCTCTCCAAGAATTATCGGGTCCGCCCAAACAGCGTCTCCCCACGTCATGGACCTCACCCCTCGTCAGCCCCTTTTGGAGGCATCCGATGACCACGAAGCCGACCTGGGTCGACGGACGCGTCGATGCCCTGCTCGCCGCGCTGCACGACCTCGGCATGTCCGCATCACGCGCCGCCGCAACCGAACTCGTCCAGGAACGCGTCCAGTGGGTGTCCTCCGAGATGGGCATCTCGCCCGCCGCCGCACGGCGTTACCTCACCGATGACGCGCTCGCCGGCCTCGCCCGCACCATGGTCATCGCGATGGCGGACGAAACGCCCGGCGCCGACGTCACCGCATCGGCCCGCACCGCCGCAGTACCGCTACCGATACTTGGCCGCTGCATCGCCGGCCTCGCCGAAGCAATCCAGCTACGGCTCCACGAACGCGACGACATCGACCACCTGCGCACGACCGTCGCCCAGCTCGCCCAGGCGCTGTCCGCCATCGGCCAGATCACCTCCGACCACCCACCGGACCACGCAGGTCACGCCGCAACCGCGGTGATGATGCCGCCGGGCCTGGTCAACCGCGCCGCCCGCTACCTCGAGGCCGCCGCCATCCTCGTCCACCAAGGCGTACTGCCCG
>JBBQJM010000218.1:0-7052 GCA_038325895.1 Mycobacteriales bacterium | reverse complement strand
GGCCGGCAGACCCGAATCGACCACCATGCGCCGGGCAGTTTCGGTGAAGACGGTGACGAAAGACGTTCGGGCGCAAAGCTCTCGCAAGACCTGCCCTGGTCGGGGGAGGGCTCCGCGAGCACGGTGTGCAGGGTGAGGACGAACGGTTGCCGCAGGTCGCGGACCAGCGAGAGCAGGTCAGTGCCCGTCGGCGGTGTTCGCCAAACCAGCGAACTTCGATGGTTGGTTCTCCGGATCCCCGGGAACTAGCGGATAACCGGTACGGCGCTGTGAGCGCCGCCGGACCAAGGGGTTTACCCAACGCTTCCGGGAACGGACGCGACAACAGCGGAGAGGTCAGATGAGCGACGGATTCAGCACACCGGAGGCCGGCCGGCCGGCCGAGCAAGAGGTCGTCGAAACAGTGCGGCGGATCATGGGCGAGAACACGTCGGATCCGGCATCGCCGGCCGAGAACCGGGCGGCAGCGGTCCAGTACGCAGAGCCGCCCCAGTATCCGGGCAACGGCACGTCGGCCCGGCCGACCACTGCGTCTGGTTTGGTTGCCGGCACGTCCAACGGCCAGAGCAACGGTAGCCGGAGCAACGATAGCCAGCAGACGACCGAGGTGGCGAAGGAGCAAGCGGCCGACGTGGCTGACTCTGCCAAACAGGCCGGTACCCAGGTGGCCCAGACGGTCAAGGAGCAGGCCGCGGACGTCACCAACGAGGCGGGGCGCCAGGCCAAGCAGTTGCTCGCGGAGGCGCAGTCGGAGCTCGGCGAGCAGGCTGCGCAGCAGCAGCAGAAGGTGGCCGGTGGGCTGCACGCCTTGGCGGACGAGCTGGACGGCATGGTCCGGGGGTCCGAGCAGGACGGTGTGGCAACGGATCTCGCCCGGCAGGCGGCGGAAAAGGCCCGTCAGATCGAAATCTGGCTGGAAGACCGCGATCCGGGAAGTCTGTTGGACGAGGTCAGGGACTTCGGCCGCCGACGGCCAGGGACGTACCTGGCGATTGCCGCCGGTGCCGGGATTCTGGCCGGTCGGCTGGCGCGCGGACTGAGCGCGTCCAGCGACATCCCGACCCAGCGCACCGGTGGCTACCCCAACGCTGCGGGCCAGGGTGTTCCCGCGCCGACCGGGCTTCCTGCCGAGGGTGACGATTTCACCGACCCACCCGTCCAGGTTGCTCCCGGCCCAGTTCCGGGACTGGGCGCCACCAATGTCGTCGGTGGCCCTGTCGTCGGTGGCCCTGTCGTCGGTGGCCCGCGGGGGGACCTGTCCCGATGAGCACGCCGACCAACGTGGGAACCCACCCCGATCCGAGCCCACCACCGGTGGGCGACCGGTCGCTGGGTGACCTGATCTCGGAGATCACCCAGGACCTGTCGACCCTGGTGCGGCAGGAGCTGGAACTGGCCAAGGCCGAACTCGCGCAGACCGCTTCCCGCACCGGGAAAGGCGCGGGAATGCTGGGCGGCGCTGCGATCGCCGGGTATTTCGTGCTGCTGTTCGTCTCGATCGCCCTGTGGTGGGCGATCGGGTCGGCCACCGGGCTTGGCTGGTCCGCCGTCATCGTGGCGGTCATCTGGGCGATCATCGCCGCCGTGCTGGTAGCGGCGGGACGCGCCTCGCTGCGATCGGTCCGCGGGTTGCCCCGTACCGCTGACTCGGTGAAGAAGATTCCGGACGCACTCAAGGGCAATGAGACAACGATGACGGCTACCGAAACGAGGACACACAGATGAGCAGTGATCCGGATCAGATCCGCCGCGAGATCGAGCGGACCCGCGGCGAGTTGAGCTATGACGTCAACGCTTTGGGCGAGAAGGTCAACCCAGGTAGCATCGCCCGACGGCAGCGCGACCGCGTCCGCGGGGCCGCCGTTTCGGTGAAGGAATCGGTGATGGGCCCGGCCTCCGACGCCGCGGACAGTGGGCGACATGCTGGCCAGTCGATCAATGACGCGGTGTCCGACGGCACCTCGACGGTCGCCCGCAAGGCCAAGGGTTCTCCGATCGCCGCCGGGCTGATCGCCTTCGGTGCAGGGCTTCTGGTGTCGTCGATGCTGCCGGCGAGCCGGACCGAGCAACGGGCCGCCGAGTCGGTGAAGGACACCGCCCAGCCGGTGCTGGACGAGTTGACCGAGGCCGCCAAGCAGGCTGCCGACACCCTGACGGAGCCGGCCCAGCACGCTGTCGAGGAAGTGAAGGCAACCGCCACCGGCGCCGTCGACACCGTCAGGGGCGACGCCACCGATGCTGTCGGTGACGTGAAGAGCCAAGCGGTCGAGTCCAAGGACGCCGTCCAACAGTCTGCGCGGTAATCGCGACGACCCGCGTCGCACATCGCCCGCCGCCCGGTCACGACCGGGCGGCGGGTCCTGTGACCATCCAGCACCGATGGTGCGCACCATCTCATCGAGGGGTTGAGGACGTGTCAGATCAACGCGCCAGCACGGACACCGATCGGCAGGAATCAGCGGCCGAGAATGCCCGGCCCGAGCCGGATCCCGAGGCTCCGGGCAAGCCGGACACTCCGGTTCAGCTGACCAAGCCGTCGTGGAAGTACATCGTGCGGAAGACTTTCCGCGAGTTCACCGACGATCAGTGCCTGGATCTGGCCGCCGCGCTGACGTACTACGCGGTGCTCTCGCTGTTCCCGGCCTTGCTCGCCTTGGTTTCCCTGCTGGGACTCTTCGGCCAGCAGGGCAAGACAGATGAACTGATCACCGTGCTCTCGGACATGGGGGCCGGATCGGTGGCCGACACCATTCGTGGGCCGCTCGAGCAGTTGGCGCAGAACCAGTCAGCCGGGTTCGCACTGATCATCGGTCTGGCCGGTGCCTTGTGGTCCGCGTCCGGATACGTCGGCGCCTTCGGGCGGGCGATGAACCGGGTCTACGAGATCCGTGAGGGTCGGCCGTTCTGGAAGCTCCGCCCGCTGATGATCGTGATCACCCTGGCCGCGGTCATCCTGGCCGGGCTGGTCGCGATCGGCCTGGTCATCTCGGGTCCGGTGGCCAGGGCTATCGGTGACGCGATCGGGCTGGGCGAGACCACCGTGACGGTGTGGAATGTGGTGAAGTGGCCAGTGCTGCTGGGCCTTGCCGCCCTGGTGGTGGCCATCCTGTATTACGCCACTCCCAACGTCCGCCAGCCCAAGTTCCGCTGGATCAGCGTCGGAGCGGCGGTGGCGATCCTCACCTGGGTGGTGGCGTCCGCGCTGTTCGGTTTCTACGTGTCCAACTTCGCCAGCTACAACAAGACCTACGGATCGCTGGCCGGTGTGATCATCTTCCTGCTCTGGCTGTGGATCACCAATCTAGCGTTGCTGTTCGGCGCCGAACTGGATGCCGAGATCGAACGAGGCCGGCAGTTGCAGGCAGGCATTGCCGCCGAGCACGACATCCAGTTGCCGCCCAGGGATACCAGGGTGATCGACAAGACCGACGCCAAGGACGATCTCGACATCGAGCAGGGGCGAGAATTGCGCCGGTCGCGAGGCGAATCGTTCTAGCAAGCTGCGCCCGGCTCCCCGCTGGAGCCCTGCTCAACCCACTCGGCTCAGTCCAGCGGGCCGTCGTCGATGAAGTACCCGGCGACCTCGGACATCGTCAGCATCCCGACGAGCCGGTCTCCCTGTAGGACAGGGAGACCGGCCGTCGGATGGTTGAGGAGCATCGAGAGGAGCGAAGGGTCGACAAGCTGGTCGGCGCGGACCACCGGGCACATCCGACCCACCACTGCGCAGGCCAGCACTGCTCCGGGGTCGCGGGCGTCGGCAACGCAGCGCTCGATGATATCGCGGTCGGACAGCATTCCCACGAAACGGTTCCCCACACCGCGGACCGGAATTGCTCCGACGCCCTGCGACCGCATCCGTTGCGCGGCAAGCACCAAGCTGTCGAATTCATCGACACCAGACGGCGCCGGGCTCATCAGCTGCCGCGCGGTCGCCACGATCGGGCCGTCCGGAGCGAGCACTGCATCCGGTGACGCCTGGCCGCTGCGGCGCCGCGGGGGGCGAAGCGCCGACCTGCGGAGGCTGATCCTGCCGGGTCCCGACATCTGTTCTCCCACCCCTTCTTTCGGTCGCAGACTCATTCGGTGTCAGATCAGTGCTGTGTCATGGTCGGTGAACAGCCGGTACTACCGCTCCCGGCTCGAGCGCGCCGACTGAGACCTCGGGTGATCGGCGCTGGCGTGGTTGACCACCAGGTCGGCGATGACCTTTCAGGCCGCGTGCCTGGGCGCTGCGGACGATTTCGACGAAGTCGCCGAGTGAGCCCAGCCGCGGATCGACGGTGTAGAAGTCGGTGATGTCGTAGCCGTCGTCGACGTCGGCGATCGGGTAGAACCGCATCAGCCACACGACGCTGACGCCGAGGTCGACCAGATGGTCGAGGCGTTCGGACAACCCCGCGAAAGCCGATACCGTCGCCGTTCGAGTCGTAGAAGGTCTGCACGTCGCGGCAGTAGATGACCGCGGTCTTCCACCATAGGTCACCGGCGAGGGTGGCGTGCGAGGCGGGGAAGTCCACAGTGACCATGCACTGGTGGTTTCCCCGGCGGGGTCGGGGCAAACTGCGTCATGGTGTCGGCCGCTGTCGATCCTGCGGAAAATGGGGTTGTACCGCGGATATTGTCGGCGCCGGCCGGCCCGAGCATTCCACTGCTCGAGATCGATCACGAAGGCTCAGGCCCGCATTTTCCTGGCCGGATGCGATACTCGCCCATGGCGCCGTCGCACCGGTGGCGCCCACGGGCGCGTAGCTCAGCGGGAGAGCACCCGGTTTACACCCGGGCGGTCGGCGGTTCGAACCCGTCCGCGCCCACCGAATCATCGGCCTCCTGCCGCTGAGTGGTGCGGTGCGCTTTGCGCTCTTTGCGGCGGTTGATCCGGGCGGCGAACCGGCGGCCCAGCGGGTCGCCGGGTCGGGCGACCACCGGTCCCGCGACCCCCCGGATCAGGACGTAGCTGGCGGACAGCGCGGCCAAGCCGGGTGCGACGATGCCGGAACCGGTGGCCAGGCCCGCGATGACGATGTTGAACTCGCCGCGGGACACGATCGCGGTGCCGGCCCTGACCTGCCCGGCCGGTCCGATCTTCGCTCGGCGGGCGGCCCACATGCCGACGCCGATCTTGGTCAGAGTGGTCACCACGGCCAGCGCGATTGCGGGCAACAGCATCGTCGGGATGTCCGCCGGGTCGGTCCGCAGGCCGAAGAAGACGAAGAACACCGCGGCAAACAGATCCCGCAACGGCGAGAGCACCGCCCTGGCGCTGTCCGCGACCCTCCCCGACAAGGCGATCCCGACCAGGAACGCGCCCACCGCCTCGGAGACCTGCAGACTCTGCGCGATCCCGGCGACCAGCAGCGCAAGCCCGAAGACGATGAGCAGCAGCACCTCCTGGTTCTCCGAGAAGACGAACCTGCCCAGTGTCCGGCCGAAGCGGAGCGCGACCACCAGCGCCACGGTGATCGCCGCCAGCGCGATGGCCACCGAGACGGCGCCCACCGCGAAGCTCACCCCGGCCAGCATGGCGGTCAGGACCGGCAGGTACAGCGCCATCGACAGGTCCTCGAGGACCAGCAGGGACAGCACGACGGGCGTTTCCCGGTTGCCCAGCCTGCCCAGATCGGCCAGCACCTTCGCGGTGATCCCGGAACTGGTCGCGTAGGTGACGCCCGCCATCGCGACCACCGCAGGAATGGGCCAGCCCAACATCACCCCGATGACGGCGCCGGGGGCGCCGTTCACCACGATGTTGACCAAGCCGGCCGGCGCCTGCTGACGCAGGTTCGTCGTCAGTTCCGACGCGGAGTACTCCAGACCCAGCAGCAACAGCAGCAGCACAACGCCGATCTCGGCGCCGGTGCCGATGAATTCCTCGCTGGCCGCCAGCGGGATCAGGCCGCCCTGACCAAAAGCCAAGCCGGCCAACAGGTAGAACGGGATCGGCGACAGCCCGATACGACCCGCCAACCGGCCGAGCAGCCCGAGGGCGAGCACGACCGTGCCGAGTTCGATCAGCAGGAGGCCTGTTTCCATCGCTGGCTCCGTTCTCTGGCCGGGTCAGCGTTGCTGGGCGTGAGTCACCTCAGTCGTCGACGATCTGCCGCAAGTTCTCGATGCCTTCGGGCGTGCCGACAACCACCAGCGTGTCGCCACCGCGGAGCGCCGTTTCCGGGTTCGGCGAGGGGATCACATCCTTGTCGCGCATCAGCGCGACGATCGTTGCACCCGTGCGGGTGCGGGCCCTGGTGGCGCCCACGCTCAAACCGTCGTAGCGGGACCCGTGCGCGATCCGCACCTTGCCGGTCGCCAGGCTGCTGATCTGCTCGCTCAGCGAGGCAAGCTTCTCCACGATCCTGCCGCTGCCCAGGAATTGCGCCAGCGCGTCGGCCTCCGCGGCGGACATCTGCAGGACATGGCTGCACGAGTCGGGGTCGTCCTTGCTGAAGACCACCAGATCCCTGGTGCCGTTGCGGTGGCTGACGACGCCCACCCGCCGGCCGCCGTCGGTCAGGAAATCGTGCCGCACGCCAATGCCAGGCAGCTTCGTCTCGATGACATCGACATCGTCGTCGTACATAACCGTCTCCCTTCGCTGCGCCGCCGTCTTGTCGTCCGGCCCGGGTTTGCCGGGCGCGACCGACCGGAGTGACGACGGCACAGCTGATGCAACAACCAACCGAACCAGAGTAGTCCGGGTGCACACGGTGGTCACCGAACGATGTGCTGCCCTCACCCGTCTGGACGGCGGCAGCGGTCGGATGCGTCGGCTGGCAGGCGACCGTCCGTAGCCGGTTCCAGTGGTGGTGACGAAATAGCTCGTTCACCGTGCGACACCTGTGCGACATCTCTAGCGTCACAAGCAGAAGGGGCGGCATTCTCGTGCGGCATTGTCGTGCGGGATTGCTGGCGAGGACCTTTTGGCAGCCAACACCGACGGCGCCCGGGACGGCGTGGTCCGGGGATCGCCCAAAGGGGTCAACACATGCCCTCCAGCGCTCTGAACCCTTTTCGCACAGGGGATGTCGTGAGCCCGCCGGGGTGGCGGGGACATC
>JBBQJM010000217.1:0-7065 GCA_038325895.1 Mycobacteriales bacterium | reverse complement strand
GCGGCGACCAGTCCGTCGAACAGCAACGCCTCGAACGAGCCGGAGACCAGCGAGCCGCCGATGCCCCAGAGAACGAAACCCGTTGCGTACCCGGCGAATCCGGGCAGCAGCAGCCACACCGCGTAGCCGGCGGCCTGCAGCAGGCCCGCGGTCATCAGCGCCAACCGTGGCGAGAAGCGGTCGGCGAGCGCTCCGGTGGGAACCTCCGCCAGCAGGCCGACCACCGACCACACCGCGAACAAGGCCGAGATCTGCGCGTCGGACAACCCGTTGTCCGCGAACAGCAATGCATAGAACTCATACAGCGGCACGACGTCGGCGAAGAACGACCAACCGACCGCTGCAACTACCAGCCTCCGGCTCGAACGAGGGGGGCGGGCGCGGTTGGGTCAATGAAAAGGCATACGGGCAAATTCCATACGCGCGAGACTAACGCCGCTCCGCCCGAAGGCCAAGGGCTTGCCGGACAGTCCTGCCGTGCCTACTCTTTCGTGCCAACCCTTGCCGGGCCAACCCTTGCCGTGCCAACCCTTGCCGTGCCAACCATTGCCGGGCAACTATCCCGGCATGCTTTCCCGGCGCCGCCAGTCCGATGCCCGGTGTTCATCTGGTTGCCGGTGCGAAGGGTCTTGTCACAGGTCTTTAACAGGTGCAGTGTCACAGCGACACAACCCGACCCTGGAGGGGACATGCGCAGGAGACACACAATGGTCGCCATCGGGTGCAGCACCCTGCTCGCGGTGACGGTGCCGAGCGGGGTGGCCGGCGCCGACACCTACGGGGGCGGGCATGGCGGCCGTGGCCCCACCGTGGTCGGCGGGTACAAGCATCTGGTTGTGATCTACGAGGAGAACCACAGCTTCGACAACCTCTACGGGACATGGGGTTCGGTCAACGGGCAGCACGTCGAAGGGCTGGCCGACGCCAAGCTGGTGAACACCACCCAGGTCGCGCAGAACGGCGACGCCTACGGCTGCCTGCTGCAGAACGACGCCAACCTGACGTCGCCGCCGTTGGAAACCACCTGCGTGGATACCGCGCACGGGGTCACTGCGAGCCACTTCGCCAACTACCCATTCACCATCGACGACTACATCAAGCCGGACTACAAGACCTGCCCGGCACCCGGTGTCTTTGCTCAGTTCGGTGTGCTCAAGGACAGCTCCGGTGCGCTATCCGGCGGCTGCACCCGGGACATCGTGCACCGGTTCTACCAGGAGCAGTACCAACTCAACGGTGGTAAGCAGAATCGCTACGTGACCGGTAGCGACGCCGTCGGCCTGACCATGGGGCAGTACGACACGAAGCGCCTGCCCATCTACAAATATCTCAACGGCCGGCACGCGCCGAACTACGTCATCGCCGATCATTTCTTCCAGGCCGCATTCGGCGGGTCGTTCCTGAATCACCAGTTCCTGGTGGCCGCGCAGGCGCCAGTCGACACATCGGCAGGCTCGAACGGCGCACACGCCGGATTGCACTCCGTTGTCGATGCGAACGGTTTCCCCAACGCCACGTATTCGCTGTACCACCCGGCGACAACAGTGAACGACGCTCAGCTGACCCAGCTGTGCCCCAGCGCTATCCCGAACCTGGCCTGTGGTGACTACGCGGTCAACACCATGCAACCGAGCAGCCGGCCGTTTGATCCAAAGGGGATCCAGCTACCGCTGATCAATGACACCGACTACCCGAACATCGGCGATGAATTGACCGCGAAGGGCGTGTCCTGGAATTGGTATTCGGGCGGCTGGGACGATGCCGCCGCCGGCCATCCCGGCCCGCTGTTCCAGTACCATCACCAACCTTTGAACTATTGGGCGGATTACGCCGAGGGAAAGCCGGGGCGCGACCACCTGCAGGACGAGAGCAAATTCATCGCCGCGGCGAAGGCCGGTAAGTTGCCGACCGTCAGTTTCGTCAAGCCCTACGGCGAAGAGAACGAGCATCCCGGCTACGCCAGCGAGCCCGACGGAAGTGACCACCTGGTCGACCTGCTCAAGACGATCCTGGCCGGCCCGCAGGCCGAGGACACCCTCGTGGTGGTCACCTACGACGAGTTCGGCGGTCAATGGGATCACGTCTCGCCGCCCGGCCAGGGCAACTCCACGAAGGGTGTGTCCGACGACTGGGGTCCCGGTACCCGGATTCCGGCGTTCCTGGTAAGCGCGTCATTCGGCCGGTCCGGTGTGGACCACACCGTCTACGACACCACCTCCATCCTGGCCACCATCGAACATGGCCTCGGGCTCAAGCCGCTGAGCCCGCGTGACGCCAAGGTGGCCGACCTGCGCAAGGCGGTGCGAGTGGGCACCAGGCACTGATCGCGGCGGCTGGGTCCGCTGCCGGCGGGCAAGACGACGCCGCGGCAAGGGAGTCCGGGTGGTAGACAGGGTCGGTGACCCGCCTGCTCCTCGGACCCCTGCTGCGGCATGTCGGGACCACCGACGCGACGATCTGGGTGGAGACTGACGCTCCCTGCGAGGTCGAGGTGCTGGACCACCGGGAGCGAACCTGGACCGTCGCCGGCCATCACTACGCGCTCGTCGCCATCGAAGGCCTCACCCCGGACAGCAGCACTCCGTACCAGGTGCGGCTGGACGGCGGCGAGGTCTGGCCGCCCCCGGACTCCGACCGACCGGCACCGCGGATCCGGACCACGCCCGACGGTGGCACGATCCGCATCTCGTTCGGATCGTGCCGTTACGCCAGATCGGCAGCCGTCCAGGGCGACCAGCATTTCGATGCCGATGCCTTGGTGTGCCTGGCCCGGTCGATGGGCGCCACCAAGCCAGCGGACTGGCCGCACGCACTTGTCCTGCTCGGTGACCAGGTCTACGCCGACGAGACGTCACCGGACACCCAGCAGCGCATTCGCCGGCGCCGCGACATCACCACGGGCTCGGGTGCGCAGGTCGCGGACTACGAGGAATACACCTGGCTGTACCACGAGTCCTGGACCGATCCCGATGTGCGCTGGCTGCTGTCCACGGTGCCGTCGTCGATGATCTTCGACGATCACGACGTCCGGGACGACTGGAACACCTCGCATTCCTGGCGGCTGAACATGCAGGCCCAGTCGTGGTGGCACGAGCGCATCGTCGGCGCGTTGTCCTCCTACTGGGTCTACCAGCACCTGGGCAACCTGTCCCCCGACCAGCTCGCCGACGACGTGCTCTACCAGAAGGTCCGCGCGCACGGCGTCGACGCCGAGTCGCTGGTCCGGGAGTTCGCCGTCGCGGCCGACGCCGAGGCGGACGGGGCCAAGGGTGCACGCTGGTCGTTCCGCCGCGACTACGGTCCCGTGCGGCTGATCGTCATCGATTCGCGGTGCGGGCGCATTCTGGCGCAGGGCCGGCGGGCGATGATCGGCGACGCCGAATTCGACTGGATCGAGGAGCAGCTGCCAGGCGACTACGACCACCTGCTCATCGGCACGTCACTGCCGTGGCTGATGCCACGAGCGCTGCACGACCTTGAGTCCTGGAACGAGGTGCTGTGTGACGGGCGGCGCGGTGCGCGGATCGCCCGATGGTCCGAGAAGCTCCGCCGCGCAGCGGATCTCGAGCACTGGGCGTCCTTCCGCGCGTCCTTCGATCGGCTCGCCGGGACCATTCGCGACGTCGGTCGCGGTCGGTACGCGACGGCCGACGGCCCGGCGCCCTCCTCGGTCTGCGTGCTGTCCGGCGACGTGCATCACGCCTATGTCGCGCGCGCCAGTTTCCCCGGCGGGAGTTCCCCCGGGGGTACCGATTCCGCGGTTTACCAATTGACCTGCTCCCCGCTGCACAACCATGTGCCGACGCCGATGCGGCTGACCTTTCGGGCGGCCTGGAGCCGGGTCGCCGAGCGGTCCACCCGGGCGATTCTCGGGGTGGTGGCCAAGGTCCCGCCGATGATCATGGAATGGTCCCGCGAGGTGGGACCGTATTTCGGCGACGAGCTCATGACGATGACGATCCAGGGCCGGAACGCGGAACTGCTGCTGGAGAAGGCCGGACCGGTGAGCGACCCACGGCTGACCGAGATCACCAGGCTCACCCTGGCCTGATCGGTGCCGCCCGAAGGGAGCGCCCGCAGAGGCCGGCGCGCTGCGGAGGTGCGTCAGCCGCCGAGAGCGGCACTCCCACTGAGCTTCTCGATAGGGCCGTTCGGGAAGCTGACGCCGGTCATTTGCTCCGCGGCCTCCCAGAGAGCGATCGCGGTGGCCGTGTCGCGGGCCCGCTTCGGACCGCTGACGACAGTCGGGGCGCCGGTCATCTGCCCGAACCCGTCCGGGCCGTAGTACCGGCCACTCTCGGCGTCCGGACTCGTGGCTGCGTAAAGGGTGGGCAGCGCGCCGGCCTCCGGGTCCTGGGCCATTCCGGGGAGTTTCATGAGCAGGGCCGAGGCGTCGAAGCGTGGATTCGACTTTCCCATCCGCGGGCCGGTGGTCTGCAGGTTGGTCCGGGTGAAACCGGGATGCGCTGCGACGCTGACGATGCCCCAGTGGTGGCGCCGGCTCAGCCGGTCCAGTTCGATCGCGAAGATCAGATCGGCGAGCTTGGACTGGCCGTAGGCGCGCCACGCCTGGTAGCCGCGCTCGCTGTTCAGGTCGTCCAGCTTGATCGTGCCCATCGCGGCGGCCGTGCTGCTGAGTGTAACGACCCGAGACCCGGGCGCGACGGCCTGCAACGGGAGAAGCCCTGCGGTCAGCGCGAAGTGGCCGAGGAAGTTCGTGCCGAATTGCAGTTCGAATCCGTCGGCGGTGGTGTGCCGGGCCGGCACAGCCATGATCCCGGCGTTGTTGACCAGCAGATCGATCGGACGCGCTTGCTGCCTCAGCCGATCGGCGAACGCGGCAATCGAGCCGAGGTCGGACAGGTCCAGCGCCTCGATCGTCAGCGTCGCGTCCGGGAACTCGGCCAGGATCCCCTGAGCGGCCCGCTCACCCTTGTCGACAGTGCGGACGGCCAGCACGACCTCCGCGCCGGCACCGGCCAGTCGTCGGGTCGCCTCGAGGCCGATCCCACTGTTCGCTCCGGTGACCACCGCCAGCCGCCCGTGCTGGTCCGGCACGGTGAACTGCGGATGCTTGCTCATGGCGTTCCTCCTGGTTAAGAGCCCATTGGTCTGTTACCTGCCCAGCATAACAGACCAATGGTCCGTTATGCTGGTTGCTGGACCAGGAAGGGGAATCGGTGACGCACGGAGCGCAGCACTTCCAACGCGCGCGCAGCCCCGAGCAGCGCGAGACCCGACGCCGGGCGATCCTGGATGCGGCCGCCGCGATGATGACCGAGATGCCCGTCGCCGACATCAGCCTGCGCGAGCTCAGCCGCCGGGTGGGGCTGGCGAAGTCGAACGTGTTGCGGTATTTCGAATCTCGCGAGGAAGTCTTCCTGGAGCTGCTCGACACCGGCTGGACCGAATGGCTGGCCGCGCTGTCCCGCGAGCTGGCGACGCTACCGTCGTTACCGGCCGGAACAGGGGCGGATTCCGCAGAGACCACCCGGCGGGTCGACGCGATCGTTGAGGCGATGGCGCGCACCCTGGCCGACCGGCCGCTGCTCTGCGAACTCGCGAGCGTCACCGCCAACGTGCTGGAACGCAACGTCTCGGTCCCAGTGGCGCGCCGGTTCAAGATCGCCGCGATGAACAGTATGGCGGTGCTGCAGAAGCTGCTGCGCGATCATCTACCCGGCCTGGACGAGGCTTCGGCGGAGCAGTTCACCGCGGCCAGTTCGGTGATGGTCGCGGGTCTGTGGCCGCTGGCCAACCCGCCCTGCGCCGTGGTGGCCGCCTACGAGGACCCGACACTGGCCGCCGCGCGGGTGAGTTTCGAGGACGGATTGCGGGCGCTGCTGACGGCGCAACTCACCGGCGTGTTGCACGGCGGCGCCCGCTCGGCTCCGCGCCCGTCATACTGAATCCCGGCCGTCCGGCCGTCCAGAGATTCACTGAAGGGTCCTCAATCGTGCTCATCATCGCCATCATCCTGTTGGGCATGCTCGCCGGCGCCGCCGCGCAGCTGATCTTCCGGGGCGGGCAGAAGCGCCCGATCGACTGGACGGCGGCGATCGTGGTCGGGCTGATCGGATCCTTCGTCGGTGGGCTGATCTTCAGCCTGATCGCGGGCGAAGGCTTCGCGCTCAAACCCAGCGGGATCATCGGTTCGATCGTCGGCGCTGTTGTGGTGACCGGGATCTACAAGCTGGTCACCGGCCGGGTGCCGGGCAGCAAGGCGCGCCGCTGATCGAGGTCAGGTCCACCCGGGGCCACCAGCCGGATCGACTGCTGGCCGGTCGATCCCAGGGAGTCCATCGCGCCAGGATGTAGCGCGCAGGCCATCGCCTCGACCCCGTCGACGAGCCGCGGCCCCGGCCGCACCACGATGCCGTCGGCGTCGACGGCCCAGACCTGTACCTCCGCCGGTAGCTCGGCGAGGATCCCGCGGGCCTGCTCGGCCGCACCGTCCAGGTGATACCCGCAGGGCGCCACGATGACCACGTCGGGGCAGCCGGATCGGATCTCCGACCAGCTGGTCTGCACTGACCGCGCCCCCGGATGGGCGCCCACCGGCTCGCCGCCGGCCGCCCGGATCAGGTCCGGCACCCAGTGCCCGGCGGTGAACGGCGGGTCCACCCACTCCACGACCGCGACCCGCGGACGCGCACGGCCGGCAACGGCCGACGCCACCCGCTCGAGTCGCGCCCGCAGTGCGCCGACCAGCTTCTGCGCGACGTCACCGGTTCCGGTGCGTTCGCCGACCAGCAGCACGCTGGCCAAAACGTCCTCCAGCGAATGCGGATCCAGCGACAGCACGTCGGCCTCGCAACCCAGGTAGCCGAGCGCGTCATCGACCTGACCGGACGGGATCGCGCACACCCGGCACAAGTCCTGGGTGAGAATCAGCTCCGGGTCGAGCCCGGCCAGCGCGTCGGCGTGCAGCGTGTAGAGATCCTCGCCGGCCGCGAGCTGCGAACGGACGTACTGGTCGATCGCCCCCGGGGTCATGCCCTTCGTGTCCCGGCCGCCGACCACGATGGCCTTTTCCCGCCGCGCGGCGGGCGGTTCGTCGCATTC
>JBBQJM010000216.1:0-7089 GCA_038325895.1 Mycobacteriales bacterium | reverse complement strand
CGCCCATTCGTTGTGGAGGCCCGATGGCTCCCGAACCTCCTCCTGACGCGGACTACCTGGCCGCCGCCGTGCGGGCCGCCCGGCAGGGCAGGGCCGAGGGCGGGATCCCGATCGGAGCGGCGCTGGTGGTCGACGGAACTGTGCTGGCCACCGGCTGGAACAAGCGCGTCCAGCTGGGTAGCGCCATCAGGCACGGGGAGACCGACTGCCTGGAGAACGCCGGCCGGCTGCCGGCCACCACCTACGCGAGATCGACCATGGTGACGACACTCTCGCCCTGCGACATGTGCACGGGAGCGATCCTGCTGTACAAGATCCCGCGGGTGGTGGTGGGGGAGAACCGCACCTTCTACGGCGCCGAGGACCTGCTGCGCTCGCGCGGGGTCGAGGTTGTGGTGCTCGACGACGCCGACTGTGTCGCCATGATGACGGACTTCATCGCCGCCGAGCCGAGCCTGTGGAACGAGGACATCGGCGTCCCGGACTGACCGGCGCCGCTGCCAACCCTGGGCGGTCGGTCACAGGACCGCGCGCACCCGGCGCTCGGCGACTCTCCGACCTGAAACCCCCCGAGAACACCCCGGCACGGCGTGACCTTTGACCCTTGGTGGCACCCCGGCAACGGGGGAGCCTTGAGGGACCAAACCAAGGAGGAGAAGCCGTCATGGAAGTCCTGGTGGTGTACGAATCCAGCTACGGCAACACCCACCTGATCGCGGACGCGATCGGCGAGGGTGTTAGCTCCGCTCACACCGTGCACGTGGTTCCCGTCGCGAAGGCCACTCGTGACCTTGTCGACAGCGCCGACCTGGTGGTGGTGGGTGGACCCACCCACATCCACGGGATGAGTCGAGCTGCGACCCGGGAGAAGGCCGTCGAGGCAGCGCAGCGACCCGGCAGCACACTCGTTCTCGACGCCGACGCCGAAGGGCCGGGCCTGCAGGAATGGTTCTCCGAACTCGGCCGGTATAACAAGAATGCGGCGGCGTTCGACACCCGGTTCGACGGCTCGCCACTGCTCACCGGACGCGCATCCAAGGGCATCAGCAAGCAGCTCCGGCACCACGATTTCCACGAGATCGCCAGCCCGACGAGCTTTCTGGTGACGAAGGACACCCATCTCGCGGAAGGCCAGCGGGCGGCGGCGCGCGAGTGGGGCGAGTCGCTCGCCCACGTTCTCGCGGGCTACACGGACCCGACAAGCGCCAATTAGCTGAGGCGCCTGCCGGCAGTTCACTGATGGACGAGGTCATACCCGATGGTGTCGGCGGCGACGAGCAACCAATCGAGATAGCGCGGGTCATCGAGGCCCAAGACGTGTGCGGGCGAGGACGGCATCGCGTCGGTAGCGCCGCGGTACAGAGTGACGCAGGGTCGTCCGGTGAGGCTGGACGTGTGCCACAGGCCGTCCAGGTCCGGCCAGACGGTCAGGAACGCCCGCGCCCCCCCGCGGGATGCGTCGCGTCGCCCGCTGTTGATCACATGGGAGGCACCGGCACGAAGGGGCCAGTCGCCGGTCAGATCGAGCAACCGCACGGCCCGGCGAAACCGGAACGCCGTGGCGGTGGGGGAGCCGCTGACACAATCGATCACCCTGGTGTCCTGGTACACCTCCGCCAGGGCGGTCGGCAACGCCGCAGCCGCGTACAGCACGCCGATCTCCTGGTGCCGCCGTGGCGGCCCGTCAGGGTGCGGATCGAACCGGCAGGTACTGATCGGACCGCAGTCGCGGAACTCGTCGATCAGCCGTTATCTGACCGTGTGGGCGTGAACGGTGAGAGTGCCATCAACGTGGCGTCGACGTCAGCGCACCCGGCAGGCATGCTGTTCCTGGGTGCGGCTGCTGACACCAAATCGGCGTGGCGACAGGGCATCGGCGTTCTGACCGAATCCGCCTGACCACGAAGACTTCACCGAGAGACGAGATGACAATGACGTCAACGGATTCGATCCACCTGGACACCGACATCACGCTCGAGGTCGCCGGGGAGATCAGCGACCGGGCGCGCGACTACCTGAACCTTGATTCGCTGTTCACGTCCGAGGAGATCGCCCTGCGCGATCGGGTCCGTGAGTTCGTGCAACGCCGGATCGTTCCGAACATCGCCCGTTGGTACGAGAAGGCGGTGTTCCCCCGCGAGATCACCACCGAGATGGGTGACCTCGGACTGCTCGGCATGCACCTGGAGGGCTACGGCTGCGCCGGCCGGAGCGCCGTCGAATACGGCCTGGCCGCCATGGAACTCGAGGCCGGCGATTCCGGCCTACGCACGTTCGTCAGCGTTCAGGGGTCACTAGCGATGAGCGCCATGCACCAACACGGCTCCGAGGAACAGCAGCAGCAGTGGCTGCCCGGCATGGCCGCCGGTCGGCTGATCGGGTGCTTCGGCCTCACGGAGCCAACCGCCGGGAGCGACCCTGGCGCGATGACGACCCACGCCCGCCGCGAGGGATCCGATTGGGTGCTCAGCGGAGCGAAGCGGTGGATCGGGCTGGCCTCGATTGCCGATGTCGCGGTGATCTGGGCGCAGACGGACGGCGGCATTCGCGGGTTCGTGGTGCCCACCGCCACCCCGGGCTTCACCGCGACCCTTATCGAGCCCAAGCTGTCGATGCGGGCGTCCATCCAGTGCGACATCACCCTGGACGAGGTGCGGCTACCGGCGGACGCGGTGCTGCCGAACGTCGTCGGTCTCAAGGGTCCGTTCGCCTGCCTGAACGAGGCCCGGTACGGGATCATCTGGGGCGCAATGGGCGCGGCCCGGGATTCGTACGAGAGCGCGCTGCGGTACAGCCTTCAGCGCCTGCAGTTCGACCAGCCACTCGCCGCCTATCAGCTGACCCAGCGCAAGCTCGTCGACATGGTGCTGGAGATTCAGAAGGGGGTACTGGTCGCCCTGCACACCGGCCGGATGAAGGACGCCGGAACCCTTTCTCCGCAACAGATCTCGTTCGGCAAGTTGAACAATGTCCGGGAGGCCATCGCAATCTGCCGGGAGGCGCGGACGATCCTCGGCGGCAACGGCATCACGCTGGACTACTCGCCGCTGCGGCACGCGAACAATCTGGAGAGCGTGCGAACCTATGAGGGCACCGACGAGGTCCACACGCTGATCATGGGCCAGGCCATCACCGGCCTGCCCGCCTTCCGATAAAGGGTAAGTCATGACTTACGTAACCACCGTGGGCGGCGGCGCCGATACTTCCGCCTTCGCCCGACGGGAGAGAAAACGGATGCGAGCCCTGCGCGTACACGAATTGACCGGCCCCGATGCGCTGTGGGTCGACGAGGTGCCCGTTCCATCCAGGCCGGATGGCGACGCCGTGCGGATCGAGGTGGCGGCCGCCGGAATCGGGTTCGTGGACACCCTCGTCGCCCGCGGCCGATACCAGGTCCGCCAGGACACGCCGTACGTACCGGGGCTGGAGCTCGCGGGAGTCGTCCGCGAGGCGCCCGAGCACGCCAGGATTTCCGTCGGACAGGCCGTGATCGCTACCGTGCCGGCTGGCGCCTGTGCCGAGACAGTTTGGGCCCAAGCCGCTTTCACCGCACCCCTGCCGAACGGGCTGACCCCGGTGCAGGGTGCGTCGATGGTGGTCAACTACTTCACCGCGTTGATGGCGCTGTCCCGGCGAACCGGGCTGATGGCGGGGGAGCGGGTGCTCGTGCACGGCGGCGGTGGCGGGCTGGGCAGTGCCTTCGTGCAGGTGGCGACGGCGTTGGGCGCGATGGTTACGGCGGTCGCCGGCACCTCAGAACGCCGCGCAGTGGCAGCCGCTGCGGGCGCGGTGACCGTCCTCGGGCCCGAGGATTGGGTGGCCGCGGTGCGCGACAACGGCGGTGCCGACGTGATCGTGGACCCGGTCGGCGGCGACATCTTCGATCAGAGTCTGCGCTGCCTGGCCTTCGAGGGGCGACTGTTGACCGTGGGTTTCGCGTCCGGACGGATCCCGCGCGCCCCGGCGAACCGGTTGCTGTTGCGTAACGCCAGCGTGGTCGGCTTCGGGCTGAGCGAGATCCTGCGCGCCGACCCCGGATTGTTCGCACGCACAGCCGTGCGGCTCGCGGAACTGGTCGCGAACGGGCTGCGCCCGCCGCCGGCCGTCGAGTACGACCTGGCCGACGGCGCCGCGGCCTTCCGGGCGATCGAAGCCCGGTCCGTGGTGGGAAAGACCGTTCTCTTGGTCGGGTAGGTGTGCAAAGGTCCTCCCAGGCCCGGCGCGGCGTTCGGCGGCAGGGCATCGCTGACCTACGGAGGTGGTCGTGTACGTCCCGCAGCATTTCGCGGCCGGCGACGACGACGTCAGAAGCCTGCTGGAGAACCACGGCGCTGCTGACCTGGTCACCGCGACGGCGGATGGCCTGCTTGCCACCTTCCTGCCGTTCGTGTTTCATCCTTCGATCGGCGAGCACGGAGCCCTGCTCGGGCATGTCGCCCGGAACAACGATCAATGGCGGCGACCACCGATCGGGCCGCCGGAGGCCAAGGCGTTGGTCATCGTCCGGGGGGCGGATGCCTACGTGTCGCCCTCCTGGTACGCCGCCAAGGCCGAGCATGGCCGCGTCGTACCGACCTGGAACTACGTCACCGCGCACGTCTACGGAACGCTGGTCATCCATGACGACCCGGTCTGGGTGGAGGCGCTCGTCCGCCGGTTGACCGACCTCCATGAGCGCGCGAGCGAGCGCCCTGGACCGTGGACGACGCGCCGGAGCGCTTCGTCCAGGGCCAGCTCCGTGCCATCGTCGGGGTCGAGGTCGTCATCAGCCGGATCGAGGCGAAGCTGAAACTCAGCCAGAACCGGTCGGCCGCCGACATCGAGCGGGTGATCGCCGGGCTGGCGGAACGAGGGCAGGACGGGGTTGCCGCGGCCGTCGCCGACGCGCGCCCCCAGCGGTAGCCACGGCGGATTTCAGCTGGTGAGCGCGCCGAGCCACAGCTCGGCGTACCCGCGGGCGTCCACCGTCAGCGCCACGTCCACCTCGGTCGGCACGGAGACATGCGGGTGATGATCCGTGTGGTGATCCGGGTGGTGATCACTGCCGCCCCGCGGCACCCGGCGACGGTCGACGATCGTCTGCGCGCGGGCGAACCCATGGCCCAGCTCCACCCGCACGCCGCACCGTTCGGTACCCAGCCCGTCGGGGTCGACGATGGCGCACAGGGTGCCGGCGTCGCCGATGCTCGCCGATTCTTCGCCCCGCGCCCTGGCCAGGATCAACGCACCGGCCAGTTGAGCGGCCGGGTCCAGCCGTCCGCGCAGGGTCGCCGCGTCGTCCTCGGTCACCCGTACCTGCTCGAACACGTCAAGGCCGTACATCGTCACCGGGATGTCCAGGTCCCTGGCCGCCGCCAGCATGATCGCGGCGGCCTCCGGGTCGTGGAACACGTTGAACTCCGCCACCGCAGTGACGTTGCCCGACGAGGCCGAACCGCCCATGAAGACGATCCGCTCGATCCCCGCCGCGACCTCCGGATGTGCGCGCAGCAGCAGCGCGATATTGGTCAGCGGCCCGGTGGGCACCAGCGTGACCGGCTCGCCGTTGCCGACCGCCGCGAGCAGTTCGTGACGCAGCAGATCGAGCGCGGGCAGCGGCGAGGTGCGCCGGTCGGACGGCCGGGAGAAACCGCCCAGCCCGTCCAGTCCGTGGTAATGCCCGGTGTCCGGAGCGGGGCCGAGCAGCGGGGCGGAGGCGCCGCGACCGACCGGGAGGTCGCCCGCCCCGGCCGCGTCCAGCACGTAACAGGTGTTGGCCACCACGTGGTCGACCGATGAGTTCCCGGCGACGCAGGTCACTGCGCGCAGGTCGATCCCGGGATGGCGGACCGCGAACATCAGCGCGAAGGCATCGTCGATACCGGTGTCGACGTCCATGATCACCGGCACCCCGGTCACAGCGTGGCTCCGTGCAACGCCTCCCGCATCCGGCGGTGCCGCCGGTAGCGGACGACCGCGAGGGTCAGCGCGACGACCGCGCAGGCCACCGGAATGGCCCACCAGATCAGCGACAACTGGAAGGTGATCACGATGGCGGTGCCGAAGAAGGCCAGCATCGTGCCGATCAGCATGACGCCGCTGGAGGCGGGAACGGTGGACACGGTCCAAGACTGCCACGGCCTGCCCATCCCGCTCGTCTGTCCGCAACCAGGTGGTCGCGCGGGCGGGTAAGCTACTCATCAGTAACTTATCGGGGCCCGGCGTCTGGCCCGGCCGGGCATGATGGTTCAGCCGGTGGACGCGGGACGAATCTTGGGAGGTCGATCGCGGGATGGACATTGCCGTTTTGATCAAGCAGGTGCCCGACACCTACTCGGAGCGCAAGCTGCGGGAGCACGATTGGACGTTGGACCGCGACGCGGCCGACGCCGTCATCGACGAGATCGACTCGCGAGGCGTGGAGACCGCTCTGCAGCTGACCGAGGCGCACGGAGGTGAGGTCACGGTGCTCACCATGGGCCCGGAGCGGGCCGCCGAATCCCTGCGCAAGGCCCTGGCGATGGGCGCGCACAAGGCCGTGCATGTCCTCGACGACGGCCTGGCAGGCTCAGATGGCCTGCAGACATCGGCAGCGCTGGCGGCCGCGATCCGCACGCTGTCGGTCGACCTGGTGATCACCGGCAACGAATCCACCGACGGCCGCACCGGCTCGGTGCCGGCCATGCTGGCCGAGCGGCTCGGCCTGCCGCAGGTCACCTCGGTCCGCACGCTGGAGATCGACGGCACGCAGTTGCGCGCCGAGCGGGTGCACGACGGCGGCTACAGCGAGGTCACCGCGTCGCTGCCGGCGCTGATCTCCGTGACCGAGAAGATCAACGAGCCGCGGTACCCGAACTTCAAGGGCATCATGGCCGCCAAGAAGAAGCCCATGAGCACCCTGGGCATCGCCGATCTCGGCCTGGATCCGAGCAGCACCGGCCTGGCGAACGCGGCCAGCCAAGTGGTCGACGGAACGCCCCGCCCACCCCGCACCGCCGGCGAGAAAATCGCCGACGACGGCACCGGGGGCACGAAGGTCGCCGAATTCCTCGCCGCCGCGCGGCTCATCTGAGATCGCCATCTAGATCGCTATCTGAGATCGCTAAGGAG
>JBBQJM010000215.1:0-7089 GCA_038325895.1 Mycobacteriales bacterium | reverse complement strand
GAGCGGGCGGTCCACTGGGTGTTCATCGTGGGCGGCGTGCTGATTCTGGCCGCGTTGGTGCTGTCCGCGGCGATCTACCGGGCAGATCTTGACTACTGGTTCGAGCTGATGTCGCTGAGCATCACCTGGCTCGTGCTCATCGTCTCGGGCACGTTGCTGACCGTCGTCTTCGGGCGAGCACTCAAGGTCGCGACCCAGCGTCGGGCGGCGGTCACCACCGACGCGCTGGCCGGGCGATGAGTTGCCCTGTGTCGAGCCGCCACCTGTTGTTGATGGTGATTGCGGATCCTTCGCAAGGCGCCGTGGTCGGCCGGGTTGTCGACGGTGTGGTTCCAGTCAGCAGCGCCAGACGACGTTGACCCTCTCTCCATCCTCACTGCACTTTGGTCTGGCCCTAAGAATCGACCAGCAATTGGCCGAACTCACAATCCGCGACCCCTATTGCCCCACGTCCGAGGCGCCGCCCCGAAATACCAAAGCCGTCTGTTTCCGCCTATGCGAACACGGTCCCCCGAACAATGATCAAGCAAACTACTTGTGCGGGGTCACTTTTGACGACGGCGGCCCAGATGAGAACGACCTCATTGATTGGCTGTCCGCCGACAACTGGCAGGCGACAACAGCCCATGGCCCCGACTCGCGTCCGCTTCCAACCGACCCAGAGGCACTTGGAGCGGGATGATTTGACACCGTTCGGGGCGACAGAAGGCGCTGTAACGCTAGAGAAAGTATTCGATCATGGCAACGATTGAGGAAGAAATTCCCCTATTCATGACCGGCGTGGCCTACGGAGCAATAGCGGTAGTGCTCTTTGTTGTAGTGCCTCTTATGGTCTATATCCGGAGACTGAGAAAAGACCTGCGGAAAGCGTGGAATGAGGCTCTTGAGGAGACAGCGAAGACAGAAGGGAGAGGGGAATGAGTCACGACAGAGTGGGCAGCTACATCCCCTGAACAGACCGGCAGCAACAACCTCTCCGCCTGGCACGACCGGTGGCTCTGGCCCTGCCTGCGTCGGATGAAGGCCGGGCACTACCGCACCACCAACCGCCGGGACCGTCACCACCCGGAGGGCAGCACGCCGGCGAGGACCGATCGGGGCTACCTCCCGAACTCGCGCCTGCTGGCGCTACGGCACAGACGCGGGGGGATGCCTCGCGGATCACAGACCGCGGAGCGTGGGCTGTGCGCTGCAGACGGGGGCTTCGGGCATCGGGATGATCGACGTTCTCATCGCGACCTCGAGCCAGGCGTCGACAAGTTGGATCGATGGTTGACCGGTGGTGATGGGAGTGATCACCGGTCGCTGACGGGACCGCCGCGGCGATGCGGCGCCGCGGTTGGCTGGCCGGTCGCGGTGATGGTTCCGGAACTCAAACTGAGCTGGTAGGCGGAGGCGGGAGCGGTCGGCGGATCCTGGTCGAACGCGAGTGCGGTGACGCGGCAGATCCCGGCATGAAGGGTCGGATCCACTTCGCAGAAGGGCCGTACCCGGTCGCGGAAGTACCCGGAATGACCGAGCGGGCACGGCGTTCCACCCGATCGATGCGCCGGCAGGAAAACGTCCTCACCGGACGGCAGCCCGATGACGAAGCAGGCATCGGGCCAGTCACGGTGTGCGTGGTCGACCAGTGCGTCGATCAGCCGCGCCGCACGCACCTCGGTCAAACGCCGGCGGCTGCGGGCGGCGGCGATCCTTTCGGGCAGCATGATGAGTCAGCCTTCCGTGTTGGGGTAGATCGGCGTGGTGATCGGACCGGTTAACGATCCACGGCGCGGGAGGACGCGCCAAGCAGATTCAGCGAACTCTCCTTGAACGATTTCCCTCACCGTGGGCGGTGCGGCTTTCTGATGAGCTGCCCACGCTTTCAGGATCGGCGGGTGTTCCCTTGGTGTGATCAGTAGGCGCCGGCGGAGGAGAGCACGGCCTTCGCGGTTTTCCACAGGATGACCAGGTCGCCGGTGATGGACCAGTTCTCCACGTAGTACATGTCGAGCCGGACCGAGTCCTGCCAGGTCAGGTCGGATCGGCCGGATACCTGCCAGAGGCCGGTGATGCCGGGTTTGACGAGCATCCGGCGGCGTTCGTCGTCCCGGTAGCGGTCGACCTCGCTTCGCAGCGGGGGTCGTGGCCCGACCAGGCTCATGTCGCCGAGGGCGACGTTGAACAGTTGCGGCAGTTCGTCGAGGCTGAACCGCCGGAGGCACCGGCCGATCGGGGTGACCCGCGGATCGTTTCTCAGCTTGAACAGCACCACGTTCCCGGCGTCTCGTTGCTCGTGCCGCAGCTTGTCCAGGCGGGCCTCGGCGTCCACCTGCATCGACCGGAACTTGATCATCCGGAAGACCTCGCCGTTCAGGCCGACGCGGTCCTGCCGGAAGAACACCGGACCCTGACGGGTGAGTTTGATGGCCGCGGCCACGGTGAGCAGCAGCGGCGAGAGCACCAAGATGAGGAACACGCTGCCGATGATGTCGAAGGACTTTTTCAGGATCCGGTTGGCGCCGCGGTAGGTCGGCCGGTCGACGTGGATGAGCGGGAGACCGGCGACCGGCCGGGTGTGGATCCGGGCGCCGGCGATGTTGGTGATGGCCGGCGCCAGGATCAACCGGGCGGGGGTCTCTTCCAGGTCCCAGGACAGCTTGCGGACCTCGGACGGGCCGAACGTGGCGGTGGAGGTGACCGCGACGGTATCGGCGCCGCAGGACCGGACGATGTCGGTCACGGTGGTCAGGTCACCGAGCACCGGGACGCCGTCGATGTCCCGCGGCCGGTTGTCGGCGGTGTCGCCGGGGGGTTGAGGCTCGCCCAGGCACACGCCGATCACCGTGTACCCGGCCCGCGGGGCGCGGCGCAGGTCGTGGAGCAGCTCGGTCACCGTGTCGATGGTGCCCAGTGCCAGGACGCGGGACAGGTACTGGCCGGTGTCGCGCCGGCGGTGCAGCCACCGGCGGGCGCCGAACCGCGCCGCGAGCAGGGCGGCGAGCCCGACCGGCATCATCACCAGCAGGTAGCTGCGGGGCAGGTCAACCTTGAGCAGATACGACGCGATCGCGGCCATCCCGAACACCGCGAACGTGGCCTGGATGACACGGTGGTACTCGATCGCCCCGTACCCGATGGTGGTCGGGTCCCTGCTGCCGGACCAGGCCAGCGCAAGCATCCAGACGATCACCAGCGTCGCCGTCAACCCCACGAACGGCACCAGACGCGGGTCGATGGCACCATCCGCCCCGACCGGCGGGAACCGGATGAGATGCACCACCAACGCTGTCACCAGCAGGCCCAGCAGGTCGGCCAGCAAGAGCCGGAACGCGTACCGCCGACCCCACCCGGCCGCCGTTCGCCCCGCCACACCGACCGGGACGCCGGTCGGTACGGTCGCCTCCTGGACGGCCCCGGTGGGTGCCCCCGCACGCCCGCCCCCGACGCGGGTCCTGCGGAACACGGAGCGTCGGGGCGAGATGACCGGATCGGTCGTGAGCGCCATGAAATCCCTTATGTGTCGCCGCGCTGCAATAGAACCGTGAGACCGTTCCACACCAGGCAACGGGCACCGCTCGTGACGGTTGCTGCCCGATGGTGTGGCAGAAAGCGTCCCCGTACGCTCGCCTTCGCCTCCAACCTAACGGGCAGCTACGACAACGGTCAGCCCACTCCCTCAACTTCCCCCGATAGGGGGAACGGCGCCTGTCATACCGCGCACAGTGAACGACGCACCCGCGGCAGCCGGTGGACCATGACCCGCACGCCCGCGGTTCGATGCCGGCAATACCCGCCGCATCAAAACCGCCCACCGTCCGCACCACCCGAGAGGGTAGAGCGCGCACTCCGACGTGGCGGAGTCTCGCCCCACCTCCTGGATCGAGCCGGGCGACGGTCGTCGCCCTCGAACGCCCCGGCCGCAGCATCGGCTCTCCTGTGGCGATACGGACAGGGTGGCGGATCAGCGATCCCCCGAGTCCGCCAGCGGGGGGACGCGATTGCCCGTCGCTCCGCCGGTGGAGTGGGTCGCGTTGCTCGGGTTTCGCCGCCGGGTCAGCCGATCACGCCCGCGCGCATCGCCATCGCGGTCATCTGGGCGCGGTCGCCGGTGCCCAGTTTGCGGCCGATCCGGGCGAGGTGACTCTTCACGGTCAACACCGACAGGGACAGCCGTTGACCGATCCAGTTGTTGCTGCGGCCGTCCGCGACGTACCTGAGCACCTCGATCTCGCGGTCGGACAGGTGCAACACCGGGATCGGGCCCGAGTCGTCGAGCGGGTGCGCCCGCCGGTACACCGGCGGGCCGAGCAGGACCCCGCTCGCGCCGGCCCGGAACGCCCGGACCACCGCCCCGGGATCGGCGGCCCGGTCAGTGGCCAGCACCCGCGGCCATCCCGCCCGACGCAGGTCGCCGATCAACCGCTCCGCCGCCGACCCGAACGCCAAGCTGACCAGCGCCAGATCCCCCGGAACCCCGCGGGCGATCGCCGCGTCCACCTCGGCGACTGACCCCGCTTCCCGGACATCGATCATCCTGCCGCTGCGTAGACCCACCGACAACGTCACCCGGGATGCGGGACGAGGATCGGCCAGCAACACCACCGTCGCTGCCCGCGACGGCGCCGCCGGGGTTTCCTCGCGGGCCCGCTGCACCGGCAACGGCCCGACGGGCGGGACAGCGTCGGAATTTGCCGGCGCACCGGCCGGCGTCGGCACCTGGTTCACCGATACACACCCCCAATCGGGACGTCCCAGTGGCCGTCCGACAAGCCGGAGAATCCATGGATCCGGTGCGCGTCCCGGTCCTGAGTCGCCGACACCATCGCCGCCGATACTCAGACGCACCCCGGCCCACCCGGATGGGTTACGCAGGACCCTACTGCCAAAGGCACTTTGCTACGCGCGGTGAGCATCCTGACCGCCGCACCGGCGTGGCTGAACCAACCGTGATGAACCCCGGGGTCGCCCGCCCCTGAACCACCGCGCGGCGAGTTGACCCACCGGGAGCCGGTTGACACGTTCGGCTCGGTCAGCCGGCTATGAACCGGTCCATCCGCTGCACGGTGCCCCTCGATGTCGGTCGTGGACCAGCCGGCGGCTGCCAGAATTGTCGAGGACCGAGGAAGAAATGACCGCACCGATTGAGGTCTCGGCGTTGACCAAGGCGTTCGGTCGGAATCGGGGCGTCGAAGATGTCAGCTGCGCCGTGCAGCGGGGCGAGGTGTTCGGTTTCCTCGGGCCCAACGGCACCGGCAAGTCCACCACGATCCGGCTGATCCTCGGCCTGTACCGCCCCACGGCCGGGCACGTGCGCGTCAAGGACGGGACCCGACCTCCGACCCGGTCGCCGTGCACCGGGCCGTCGGCTATCTCCCCGCAGAGCCGGCCCTGTTCCCGCGGATGACCGGTCGCCAGCACCTGGACTGGCTGGCCCGGGGCCGGGGCCGGGGCCGGGGCACCAACGATCTGACGTTGCGCGACGAGCTGGTGGAGCGGTTCGACGCCGAACTCGATCGCCCGGTCCGCACCCTATCCAAAGGCAACCGGCAGAAGATCGGCCTCATCCTGGTCTTCTTCCGCCGGCCCGACGTGCTGGTCCTGGACGAGCCCACGTCCGGCCTTGACCCCCTGCTGCAGGACGAGTTCGACCACCTGCTGCGGGAAACCGTCGCCGACGGGAGGACGGTCTTCCTCTCGTCGCACGAACTGGACGGATGCAGCGGGCGGCCGACCGAGTGTCGATCATCAAGGACGGCCGACTCGTGCTGGTCGACACGGTCCAGGGGCGACGCAGCAGCGCACCACGCACGGTGGAGTTCGGGTTCGACCATCCCGTGCAAGCCGACGCCTTCGCCGAGCTGACCGGCGTCGAGGTCATCGCCAACCGGGACGGGCGGACGGACGCGGCTGGCCCTGACCGGCCCGGTTGGACCGCTACTCCGGGTGGCGGCGGGCCTGGGCCCGATCGACATGACCGCACGGCCAGCCGATGTCGACGAGCTGTTCCTGCGGTACTACCGACCAGACGCCGCTCCCCGCAGCGACGGGTGATCCACGATGAACCACACCGTCGCGCTGCTGGACCTGCGCGTCAGGCTGCGGGCCGTCATCGGCTATGCCCTGGGCCTGGGGGCGTACGCGTTCGCGATCGTCGCGTTGTACCCGTCGTTCAAGAACGACACCGGCCTGGACCAGCTCGCCCAGTCCAGTTCCACCCTGATGGCCGGCTTCGGTGTCAACGGGCCGCTGACCTCGCCGGCAGGATGGCTCAACGCCAACCTCTTCAACAACTTCGTGCCGCTCATCCTGATCGTCCTCACCGTGGGGTACGGATCCAGGTGCGTTGCCGGGCAGGACGAGAACGTCACCCTCTCGCTCACCGCCACGCTCCCCACCACCCGCGGCCGCATGATCGTGGACAAGTCATTCGCACTGGCGCGCAGGCATTCCCCGCCGAGCTGGTGACATACCTGTGCGTCCTGGCCGGTCGCGGTTTCGACCTGCAGAACGGCGGCGGCGCCCTGTTCGGTACCTCGGTGGCAATGCTCCTGCTGGCCACCGAGTTCGGGGCGCTCGCCCTGCTGCTCGGCCGCTGACCGGCAGCCGCGGCTTGGCCTTGAGCGTGTCGTCCGTCGTCGCGGCCGCCGCGTATCTGATCAGCTCGCTGGCCCCCGCCATCAGCTGGCTGCACCCGTTCCGATTCGCTTCACCGTCTACTGGGCGCTGGGCAACGACCCAATGCACAGAACGGCCTGCGATCGGCTCCGCGCTCGCCCTGTTCGCCACCGCGGTCATACTTCTGGTCGCCGCCGCCACCGCCCTCCGCCGGCTCGATCTGCACTGACCGGGCAGCCCAACAGACCGTTCGTCCGATCAGCGCCAGCGCAGGGCGGTCTCGACGACCCCCCGGGACTGCTGACCTTCAATCGGTTGCCGGATGCTGCGCGTCGGAGTGACGGCCGCGTTGAGAACTGGAGGGGGTGATGGCTGGAGGCTGAGGCGGCGGAGCCGTGAATTCTGTCAACGGAGGCCGTCAACCGTCCAGACCGCGCGAGCAAGCAAAATGCGATAAGGCACCGGGTGTTTCGGTCACCGCGGTGCTCG
>JBBQJM010000214.1:0-7125 GCA_038325895.1 Mycobacteriales bacterium | reverse complement strand
TCCCGAATGCTGAGATGTCCAAAATGTGGTTCCGACCGCGTGAGGGCGTCCGGCATTCCCTTCGCGCCGCCCGAATGGCAGGCGGCACAACGATTGACGGTCACTCACCTGGCCGGACGGACGGAAAGGTCGGCAATGGGGCAGACACTCGCCGAAAAGGTCTGGGCAGCGCACGTCGTGCATGCGGCGGAGGGCGAGCCCGACCTGCTGTACATCGATCTTCACCTGGTGCACGAGGTCACCAGCCCCCAGGCCTTCGACGGGCTCCGGCTGGCCGGCCGGCCGGTGCGGCGGCCGGATCTCACCCTGGCGACCGAGGATCACAACGTCCCCACCCTCGGCATCGACCTGCTGATCGCCGATCCGGTTTCCCGTATCCAGCTCGACACGCTGCGGGCGAATTGCGCCGAATTCGGTGTCCGGCTGTTCCCGATGGGCAATGCGGAGCAGGGAATCGTGCACGTGGTCGGCCCGCAGCTGGGATTGACCCAGCCCGGAATGACGATTGTCTGCGGCGACTCGCACACCTCCACGCACGGCGCCTTCGGTGCGCTCGCCTTCGGTATCGGCACCAGCGAGGTGGAGCACGTGCTGGCAACCCAGACGTTGCCGCTCAAGCCGTTCAAGACGATGGCCATCACCGTCGAGGGTGCGCTCGCCCCCGGCGTGACGGCGAAGGACATCATTCTCGCGGTCATCGCCAAGATCGGAACGGGCGGCGGCCAGGGTTACGTCCTGGAATACCGCGGCGAGGCCATTCGCGCACTGTCCATGGAAGGCCGGATGACGGTCTGCAACATGTCGATCGAAGCGGGCGCGCGGGCCGGGATGATCGCCCCCGACGATACGACCTTCGCGTATGTGGCCGGTCGCGATCACGCACCTTCCGGCGCGCTGTGGGACGAGGCAGTGGCGTACTGGTCGAGCCTGGCCACCGATGAGGACGCCGTCTTCGACGCCGAGGTGATCATCGACGCATCCGCGCTGACGCCGTTCGTCACCTGGGGGACGAATCCCGGGCAGGGGCTGCCGTTGTCGGCGTCGGTGCCCGATCCGGCCGCGATCGGCGACGACAACGAGCGGATCGCCGCCGAGCGGGCGCTGGAGTACATGGGCCTGGCGGCCGGCACGCCGCTGCGTGACATCCGGGTGGACACCGTCTTTCTGGGTTCCTGCACGAACGGCCGGATCGAGGACCTGCGGGCAGCGGCCGACATCCTGCGCGGCCGGCACATCGACCCGAACCTGCGGATGCTGGTGGTGCCGGGTTCCATGCGGGTGAAGGTGCAGGCCGAAGCCGAGGGCCTGGACGGGGTTTTCACCGCGGCGGGCGCCGAGTGGCGCAGTGCGGGCTGCTCGATGTGTCTGGGGATGAACCCGGACCAGTTGAGCTCCGGCGAGCGCAGCGCCTCGACGTCCAACCGCAACTTCGAAGGCCGGCAGGGCAAGGGCGGCCGCACCCACCTGGTCTCGCCGCTCGTCGCGGCGGCCACTGCGGTGCGCGGAACCCTCTCTTCCCCGGCCGATCTCGAGCCGGTGGACGCTCCGTCGTCGGCCCGGACCTGATCCGGCCCGGCAGGCCGGCTCGACCGGCGGCTTGATGAGAGCCCCGGCCATCTCGGGCGACGGTCGTGACCGGCGCCAGGCCTTCTACACAGAACGAACTTCCGGATCGACCGGCGGCCAGGCCGCCGAAGGAGACAAACGATGGACGCCTTCCGCACTCACACCGGAGTCGGGATCCCGCTGCGCCGCAGCAACGTGGACACCGACCAGATCATCCCGGCGGTCTACCTCAAGCGGATCACCCGGACCGGCTTCGAGGACGGGCTTTTCGCCGCGTGGCGCTCAGACCCCAGCTTCGTGCTGAACCAGCCCGCGTTCTCGGCCGGCTCGGTGCTGGTGGCCGGCCCGGACTTCGGTACCGGTTCGTCACGGGAGCACGCCGTCTGGGCATTGCTGGATTACGGGATCAAGGTGGTCATTTCGTCCAGATTCGCCGATATCTTCCGCGGCAACTCCAGCAAGGGCGGATTGCTCGCCGCGGAGGTGACCCAGGACGATGTCGAGTTGTTGTGGAAGTTGCTGGAAAACGAACCAGGAGCCTCCGTGACGGTCGATCTGGAGCAGCAGACCATTGCCGCGAGGTCGCTGGTGATCGGTTTCAGCATCGACCCGTACACCCGTTGGAGGCTGCTGGAAGGCTGGGACGACATTTCTCTGACCCTGCGACATGCCGATGAGATCAGTGAATTTGAGAAAAGCCGGCCCGCGTTCGCACCGACCACCGGGTGACCCGCATCGGCCCTGTTCGTCATCGGTTTAGCCGACGAAGAGTCCTGCACGACAACCTTTTTCACGAAAGGTGAGGTGCGTCAAGGACTGCCGCCGGAGTCGCCGAACTGCCCTTGAAATGCCTGTGCAAGGCGTGAGAACCCTTAGAACACACAGGTTCCTGGGCATGTTGGGCTGGCGCTTGCCCGGATTTGCGCCTACCGTGAGCGGCTAATCGGCCCCACACTGTCGCGGCCGGAGAGTCCTGGGAGGGACCGTGAACAAGACCGATCTGATCAACCAACTCGCGGAACGGTTGGACGGCGACAAGCAGGCCGCCCAGACCGCCGTCGAGGGCTTCATCGATCTGGTGCAGCGCGAGGTGCAACGCGGCCGAAATGTGTCGATTTCGGGCTTCGGTGTCTTCGAAAAGCGGGCCAGGGCGGCGCGAACCGCACGCAACCCGCGGACCGGCGAAGCGGTCAAGGTGAAGAAGACGACCGTGCCGGCTTTCCGGCCCGGAAAGTACTTCAAGGACGTCATCTCCGGCACGGTCAAACTGCCCAAGGCGACCGCGAAGCCGACCAGCGCGCGCGCCGCCGCCGCTGCCGCCAAGGCCACCGCGCCCGCGGCTGCCGCCAAGACCACCAGGGCGCCGCGCGCCACGGCCAAGCCCGCTGCCGCACCGCGCACCCGCGCCGCGGCCGCGAAGGCCGCGCCGACCGCCACCCGGACCCGCGCGGCTGCCGCGAAACCAGCAGCAGCAAAGGCAGCGCCGGCCGCGACCACACGGGCCACCCGGGCAGCCACGGCCAAGGCCGCCACCACGGCCAAGGCACCGGCCACCCGCCGGACGACGGCCAAGGCCGCCGCGAAGTAAACGACGTTTCACAGCAGTCGCGGTACACACCCCGCCGGTGGCCTGGATTGTCGGGGCGCCGGCGGTGGTGTCACCGGACTCGCCTGGGCTCAGGCGTTCTCCGCCCACGTTCCGGGCGGAAGTGGTCCGAAGCTGATCCGCCGGCGACGATCCCTGGCTGATCGGATGCCGGATCAGACCACCGGCGCCGGGTACGGGTCGGCCTGCACCAGCCGGCGGTCCTCGAAACACAGGTACCAGTAAGCCGCTTTGGGTGTGCTCACCTGGCCGACAGCCAGGTCCGAGCGCCCGGCAAGGGATTTGACCACCCCCGGGATGACGCCGCCCTGGCTGCACACCACCGCACAGGCACCGCCTGGTTCGGCGCCGGACAGTTCCACCAGCAGCCGTCGTGCCCCGGCCGGGTCGTCCCGGTAGGCGTCCTCGGCCAGCAAAGACTCGGTGCTGATGGGCAATCCAAGTTGGTCGGCCAGCGGGGCGACGGTGGCGCGGCACCGTTCCAGCGGCGCGCTGAGCACAGCGCTGGGCGCGAAGACCGAGAGTTCGGTGACCAGAGCCTCCGCCTGCCGGCGGCCCTTGGCGTCCAGCGGGCGGGTGTCGTCGTTGCCGTCGTAGGACTCGCGGTGGCCCGCCCTGCCATGGCGCAGCAGCACCACGGCCGGCAAATCGGCGGGCTCCAGCGCGAAGGTGCCCAGTACGGCCCGGTCGAATTCGTACGTCATCCGTTCCGCGGCCTTGGCCGGCGGCAGCCACTCGAGCCGGTCCACCTCCTTGTTGGCGGTGAATGCGCCCCCGATACTGCGAGCCGCGAAGTACTGCACCGTTTTCGGCCCGGTCGGCACCCGGTACGACACGGTGGTCAGCGACCGCCCGATGGCCGAGCCGAACCCGGTCTCCTCCTGCACCTCGCGGGCGGCGGTGACATGCGGGACCTCCCCGAGCTCGGCCTTGCCCTTGGGCAGCGACCAGTCGTCGTACCGTGGCCGGTGCACCAGCGCCACGCGCACGCCGTACCGCCGGGACGGACGCCACAGCACGGCCCCCGCAGCGCGGATGACGGTGCCGGGCCCGTCAGTCGGTGCCGGTGTCATTCCGCCCGTGCGTTGCCCCGGCGGAGCAACTCCTCTTGGATGTCCTTGCCGGGCCCGTCCGCGGGCGACTTGGTCCAACCGTCCGGACCCAGGACCCAGCAGCGGGTGTCCGGTCGGGCGCTCATGTCGAACAGGGCCGCCATCCGGTCGGTGGCCGACTTGTCCTTCACCTGCACGAGGGCCTCGACCCGGCGATCGAGGTTGCGGTGCATCATGTCCGCGCTGCCGATCCAGTACTCCTCCTGGCCCGCCGGCAGTTCGGCCGGATCGGCCTGGTCGGTCCGCTTGTCGACGCCGAACTGGGTTTCGGCAGGAGATCGGACCGCGGTGCCGTGCCCATTGCGGAAGTAGAAGATCCGGGAGTGCTCCAGGAAGCGCCCGACAATCGAGCGCACGGTGATGTTCTCGCTGAGGCCGGGCACGCCGGCCCGCAGCGCACAGATCCCGCGGACCGTCAGGTCGACGGTGACGCCGGCCCGTGACGCCCGGTACAGCGCGTCGATGACGCCCTCGTCGACGATCGAGTTCATCTTCAACCGCACCAGCCCGCCGCGCCCGGCTCGCTGGTGTTCGATCTCCCGCTCGATCCGGGCGACGATCCCGCTGCGGATGGAATGCGGGGCCACCAGCAGGTTCCGGTACTCCGTCTGCCGGGAATACCCGGTGAGCACGTTGAACAGGTCGGTCAGGTCGGCGCCGATATCGGCGTCGGCCGTCAGCAGCCCGAGATCCTCGTAGATGCGGGCGGTCTTGGGGTTGTAGTTCCCGGTGCCGATGTGGCAGTAGCGGCGCAGCGTCTTGCCCTCCTGGCGGATGACCAGCGCTGTCTTGCAATGGGTTTTGAGTCCGACGAGTCCGTAGACTACGTGCACCCCGGCGCGTTCCAGTGCCTTGGCCCAGGAAATGTTGGCCTGTTCGTCGAATCGCGCCTTGATCTCGACAAGGGCGACGACCTGCTTCCCCGCGGCGGCGGCCTGGATCAGCGCGTCGACGATCGGGGAATCGCCGGATGTCCGGTACAGCGTTTGCTTGATGGCCAGCACTCTCGGGTCGGCGGCGGCCTGCTCGATGAAACGCTGCACCGTGGTCGCAAACGACTCGTACGGGTGATGCAGTAACACGTCCGTTTCGCGCAGGGTGGCGAAAACACTCTTCGGCGTCTCGCCTTCGGCGAATGCGGGGTTCGTGGCCGGCACGAATGGGGGATCCTTGAGAGCCGGCCGATCGAGACCGTAGAGTTGCCAGAGGCTCGACAGGTCCAGCAGCCCCGGCACTTCCACCGCGTCGGCCGGGTCGACATCCAACTCCTGCAGCAGCCGGGTCAGCAGCCGTTCGCTGGTGGTGTCGGTGATTTCCAGCCGGACCGGCGGCCCGAATCGGCGGCGCGCGAGTTCGCGCTCGAGCGCCTGCAGCAGGTCTTCGTCCCGGTCCTCTTCGACCTCCAGGTCGGCATTGCGGGTGACCCGGAAGACCTGATGCTCGGAGACATCCATGCCGGGGAACAACTCGACCAGGTGGGCGGCGATGAGGTCCTCGAGCGGCAGGAAATCGTCGACGCCGCGGGCCACCCGGACAAACCGGTCCACATTGTTGGGCACCTTGACCCGGGCGAATCTTTCCAGTCCGGTTTCCGGATCGCGCACCACGATCGCCATGTTGAGGCTGAGCCCGGAAATGTAGGGGAAGGGGTGCGCCGGGTCGACCGCGAGCGGGGTGAGCACCGGGAAGATCTGGGTGGTGAAGTAGTCGGCCAGCCGTTCCCGGCCGGCCACGTCGATCGATTCCCAGTGCACGATGCGGATACCGGCCTCGCCCAACGCCGGCAGCACGTCGTCGGTGAAACAGCGGCCCTGGCGGTCGACCAATTCCTGGGTGCGCGCGGAGATCAATGCCAGTTGCTGGGACGCGGTCAATCCGTCTGCGCTGGTCACCGACAGACCCATTTCCCGGCGGCGCTTCAGGCCCGCGACCCGGACCATGTAGAACTCGTCGAGGTTCGAGGCGAAGATCGCCAGAAATTTGGCCCTTTCCAGCAGCGGTTGACCCTGGTCCTCGGCGAGCGCCAGCACCCTGGCGTTGAAGTCCAGCCAACTGAGCTCCCGGTTGGAGAACCGGTCGGTGGGCAACGGCTCGTCGTCGACGATCTCGACCTCGCGGCGGGCGGGGGGGCCGGTGACCGTGTGGAACGGCTCGATGGCCTCGGCCTCCACCGTGCTGGTGCCGCCGTTGCTCTCACTCGCGGGGGCATCGTCAGTCTCGGTCGCCTTCTCGGTCGCCGTCTCTTCTGCCGTCTGCGCTGTCGCCGTCTCTTCTGCCGTCGTCTCTTCTGCCGTCGTCTCTGTTGTCGCTGTCTCCTGCCCCACCGCCGGCGCACCGGCCGCCGCCGTTGTCGCGGTGGCGGCGCGCGTGGCCGATGGCGCCCTACCCGCGGCAGGTTTGCTGGCAGTCGACCCGGTCCCTCTGCTGGTGGTCACGGTGTCATTCTCACGTGTGCGGAGCGTCCAGTGCTACACCACCCGGTGAACAGCAGAAATCGCCTGACTCGGGGTCGTCAGCAGGCAGGCCTTAGGGTGATCGGCAGACGCCGGCGCGGGCGCTCCGGCGTCTGGTCGCCTGCGGGCGCTGGAGAAGGAGCCGAGAGTGGCGCGTGGTCCTTGGTACGAGAAAGGCAACGCCTGGCTGACGTTTTGCCAGATCATCATGTATCCGTCGGCGTTCCTGCTCGGCCGGAAGAAGATAGTCGGGTCGGAGAAGTTGTCCCGCAGCGGTGGGTACCTGCTGGTGGCGAACCACATCTCGCACCTGGACCCGCTGTACGACTCAGTGGTGGTCCGCAAGGCCGGCCGGGTGCCGCGGTTCCTGGCCAAGGCCTCGTTGTGG
>JBBQJM010000213.1:0-7168 GCA_038325895.1 Mycobacteriales bacterium | reverse complement strand
ACTCGGCCTGCGCACGGCTGTCGAGACAGGTTCTCCCGCAGCGATTCTGCAGTGGCTGGAACGGTCGAGGGCGGTCACCACCAGGCTTGCGGCCGTGCGCCCGCCCTCCGACCCGGCGTTGGCAGCTGACCTCGGCTCGCTGCGGGTGGCGTTCGACCGGGCGAGGAAGGCGGTGTTGGCCGGTCGCAGGGACCTGGCGCTGGAACATCGGGTGGTCGAGCTGCGTCACCGCATCCGCTCACTGTCGTGGACGGCCTGCGGATCCGGCGCGGTCGATCGCGCATTGAGTCTGTCCGCCGTGCGGCGGGTGCTGGCGGCCCATCCGGGTACCAGCGTGCTGGCGCTGTTCCACGGCACCGGCCACGACCACGCGCTGGTGATCACCGCTCGCCGCGCGCGGTATGTACGACTCGGGGAGATGGCACAGACGGAGAGCTGGTCCCGGCGGGTGGCATCCGATCTGGATCTGCTCGCCGATGCGCGGCTGCCGCGGCCGCTCCGCGCGGTGGCCGCGGGCTCACTACAGGGTACCTTGGGCCGGCTGTCCGAATCGCTGGTCGAACCGGTGTTGTCGCACCTGGACGACGGTCCGGTGCTCGTCGTGGACGCCGGTCCGACGGCCGCCCTGCCCTGGTCGCAGGTCCCCGCGCTGCGCGGGCGGATCGTGGCGGTGACCTCGTCGGTGAGCAGGGCTGTCGCCGGACTGACCGCGCCGGAGCGGGCGGCTCATGCCAACGGTGTGCTGGCGGTGGCCGGGCCGGACGTCGGCAACGGTGAGAAGGAGGCGCGGGCAGTCGCCGCGCTGCACCGCGACGCCACCGTGCTGACCGGCGATGAGGCGACCGGCCGCGGTGTGCTGGACGCCATCCCTGCCGAGGGGCTGGTGCACATCGCCGCACACGGGCATCACGAGCCGGACAACCCACTGTTCTCCGGACTGATGCTCGCCGACGGGCTGCTGTTCGGCTACGACGTCGCGCCGAATCCGCAGCTGCCGGCGCAGATCGTGTTGTCCAGCTGCGACGTCGGTCGCACCCACGAGCGTCCCGGCGGCGAACCCCTCGGGTTGGTCGCCGCCCTGGTCCGCAGTGGCGTCCGCACGGTCGTCGCCGCGACCAGCCGGATCTCCGACGAGGTCGCGGAGCCGGCGATGATCGGCTATCACCGGCATCTGCTGGCCGGCCTGCACCCGGCGGCCGCGCTGGCCGCCGCGCTGGACGAGGTGTCCCGTCTCACCGAATTGCCGGCGCCGCTGACCTGTTTCGGAGGCTCCCGCTAGGCCCTTGAGCGTGACGTCCGGCATCGGTCAAGGCATGCTGTGCGAGTGACAACGGGCGTTGTGACACGAACGACCCGTCCCTCCCCGTCCCACGGCAAGCCATCGGCAGGCGATCTCTGGGCCAGCGCGCGGGGGATGGTTGATGTCGGGCGCCCCGCGACCGGTTTGCGGCTGGCCGAACGGGCTCTGCACGCCTACGACCGTGCCAGCGGTGCCAGCGGTGCCAGCGGTGCCAGCGGTGCCAGCGGTGCCAGCGGTGCCAGCGGTGCCAGCGGTGCCAGCGGTGCCAGCGGTGCCAGCGGTGCCGGCGGTGCCGGCAGGGTCGCCAGGGGCGGATCCACGGGGCCGCGCGAAATCGACCCCGCTGCCCCCGCCGCCGACACGGCTTCCGACAGCCTGCGCGCCAGGATCCTGCTGGTGATGGCCGACGCCCTGGTCGAACTCGGGCAGATCGCCGAAGCGACCGCGGTCCTGGAGCAGGCAGCGCAGGGCGGACCGGCGGTGCAACCGCTGGTGCAAGCCTCGCGGGGAGTGCTGCTGGGGCGGACAGGCCGGATGCAGGAGGCCCAGCGCGAGATGGACGCGGCCATCGCGACCTACAGCGATGGCCGTAAGCCCAGCGGCACCTTGCTGCGGATGCTGCACTGGCGGGGGCTGCTGCACCTCGCCGAGGGACGCCCGGAGCTGGCGCAGATCGATTGTGAACAGGCGCGGTCGCTCGGTCGGGCGCTCGGCCTGGATGCCTCGGTCACCATCGCCACCCACAACATCGGGCTCGCCAAGTTCTACGGCGGCGACCTGCCGGGCGCACTGGCCGAGATGACCAAGGCCGACGAGGTCGCCCCCGAGGTGCGGGTGGGTTTTCGTGCGCTGGACCGGGCCAGGGTGCTGCTCGCCGCGGGCCTGTCCGCCGAAGCCAGGGAGTTCGCGGACAGGGCGCAGCGAGCCTTCGCCGCCGAGCACTCGCGGGTGGACCTTGCCGAGGCGCTGTTGGTGCAGGCCGAGATCGACCTGATCGCCGGGTTCCCGCATACGTCACGAATGGCGGCCCGGCGGTCGGCGCGCATCTACCTGGCCTCCGGGCACACCCGCGGGGTGCTGGCGGCGCGCCTGATGGAGCTGCGCGCCGACGCCCAGGAGCGGGTGACGAGCCGCAGGTCCGCGGCCCGCCGCGCGATCACCGACGCCGCCCGGGCCGAGCAGGTCGCGGTGGACCTGGAACGGGCCGGCCTGGCGGACGACGCGCGCGCGGCGCGGCTGATGCAGACCGATGCGCTGCTGGAAGCCAACGACCGGGCCGGTGCGCTGGCGGCGGCGACAGCGGCCGGGATCGTCAGCAACCCACCAGCGCGCGGACGTCGACGCGCGCCCACCCTGGCCATCGAGATGCACAGCCGCCTGGTGGCCGCCAGGCTGGACCTGGCGGAGGGCCGACGATCGACGGGGCTGACGCACATCCGTCGCGGCCTGGACGATCTGGCCGCATTCCAGGCTCGCTTCGGTTCACAGGACCTGCAGGCCGCGTCCGCGGTGCACGGCCGCGAACTGACCTTGTTGGGCCTGTCCACCGCGCTGGACACCGGGTCGCCTGCGGCGATCCTGCAGTGGCTGGAACGATCCAGAGGCGCCAGCACGCGATTGGCGGCGGTGCGGCCGTCCGCCGATCGTGAGTTGGCCCGTGAGCTCGGCGCACTGCGCACCGCGATGTACCTGTCGCTGCGCGCCACCCGCAGCGGGAATGTCGACCCCGGTCTGGAAAGCACCGTCAAGGAGTTGCGTCACCGGGTCCGGTCCCGGTCCTGGGCTGCAGGCGGTACGGGAGCGGTGAGCAGGCCGTTCTCGCTGGCCGAGGTACAACGGCGGCTGGCGCAGACCTCGCCGAGGGTGAGTGTGGTGGCCCCCTTCCGCGGGAAGGGACGCTTTCACGCCCTGGTGATCACCGCCACGACCGCGCGGTACATGCGACTGGCGCCTGACCCCGGTCTCAACGGCATGCTGCACCGGGTCATCGAGGACCTCAACGTGCTGGCCGACCACCGGATCCGGCGCCCGTTGCGCATGGTCGCCGAACATTCCCTGAACGCCGGTCTCGCTGCCGCCGCACGGCTCATCGTCGACCCGGTACAGCCGTACGTCGACGACGGCCCGGTGGTGATAGCCGCGGCCGGCGCGGCGGCCATCGTGCCGTGGGCGCTCTTGCCGGGGTTGTCCGGCCGGGCGATCTCGGTCACCGCATCGGTGACGGCGGCGATCGCCAGCCTGGGCCAGCGCGGGCAGGACCACCGGCACGGCGTGCTGGCGGTCGCGGGGCCCGAGGTGCCCTCGGCGGTCACCGAGGCGTCCAATGTCGCCGCCGCGTACCCGAGTGCGGTGCTGCTGACCGGAGCGCGGGCCACCGGACAGGCGGTGCTGGACTCCATGCCGCAGGGCGGTCTGCTGCACATTGCCGCGCATGGCCACCACGAGACGGAAAACCCGCTGTTCTCGGGCGTGATGCTCGCCGACGGGCTGCTCTACGGATACGACGTCGCGCCCAACCCGGTGCTGCCGGCTCAGGTGGTGCTCTCCAGCTGCGACGTCGGGAAGACCGACGGCCGGCCCGGCGGCGAGCCGCTGGGCCTGGTGGCCGCGCTGTTGCGCAGCGGGGTGTCGACGGTGATCGCCGGTACCAGCCGAATCTCCGACGCCGTCGCGGCGTTGGCCATGACGGCCTATCACGAGCGGCTGAGCATCGGCGTCCCACCGGCCATCGCGCTGGCAGACGCCATCAAATCCGTCGCCGAACAGGACGAGGACCCGGCGCCGTTCACCTGTTTCGGCGCGGGCATCTGACCCGTTCCGCTACCGTCGGGGGCAGCCCGATCGTCGGGCCGTGAGCACCGGCGTGCCCGGACCATGGGCACCACGGTCCGCCCTGACTTTCCTGGAGTTTCGAGCATGCTCACCGAGTGGATCCTGCTCGGCGTCGGGCTCGTCCTGATCGTCGGCACCGCTCTGTACGTCGCCGCCGAGTTCAGCCTCGTCACCGTCGACCGCGCCCGGGTCGCCAAGCAAGCCGCCGAGGGCGACGGGCGGGCGCGCTCGCTGCTGATCGGGCTGAAGTCGCTGTCCACCCAGCTGTCCGGCGCGCAGGTGGGCATCACCGTCACCACCCTCGCGCTGGGATTCGTGATGAAGCCGTCGCTGGCCGGCCTGCTGGCCGCGCCGCTGGAGGCGGTCGGGCTGTCCGATGGGGCCGCGCAGTCCACCGGGGTGATCGTCGCGCTGGTGGTCGCCACCGTGCTGTCCATGGTGTTCGGCGAACTGGTCCCCAAGAGCATCGCCATCGCGGAGCCGATGAGAACCGCGAAGGCGGTGATCACCCCGACCCGGATCTCCACGATGATCTTCACCCCGTTGATCGTGGTGCTGAACGGCGTCGCCAACGCGGTGCTCCGGATGATCGGCATCGAGCCGCAGGAAGAGCTCCGCTCGGCGCGGTCGGCGGTCGAACTGGACTCCCTGGTCCGCCGCTCGGCCGCGCAGGGGACCCTGGAGGCGCCCACCGCCGGACTGCTGGCCCGCTCGATCGCGTTCTCCGGCAAGACGGCGGACGACGTGCTCACCCCGCGGGTCCGGGTGCGCTTCGTGAAGGCGGGTCAACCCGCGGATGCCGTCATCGCGGCGGCCGTCCAGACCGGTCATTCCCGGTTCCCCGTGTCCGGCGCGGACTCTGACGACGTGGTCGGTCTGGTACACCTCAAGCGGGCGGTGGCCATCCTGCCCGAGGAACGGTCCACGGTGCCGGTCGAGCAGCTGATGGCTCCGGTGCCGATCGTCCCCGGGTCGATGCCGCTGGACGACCTGCTTGACCTGCTCCGCGAGCAGGGACTGCAGTTCGCGGTGGTGGCCGACGAGTACGGCGGGACCGCCGGGATCCTCACCCTCGAGGACGTCGTGGAGGAACTCGTCGGGGAGATCAGGGACGAACACGACCCGGCGGCAGTGCGGGCCGAGCGGCGGTCCGATGCCACCTGGCTGCTGCCCGGGACGCTCCGGCCGGACGAGATCGCCGAGCTCACCGGGGTCCGGCTGCCGGAGTCGAACTCCTACGAAACGGTGGCCGGACTGCTCATCTCGCGCCTCGGCCGGATGCCGGAGAATTACGACACCGTCGAGGTGATCGCCACCATGGAGGCCGCGGCCGAACTGGGCATCCGGTTGGGTCAGGCGGGCGCGCACCCCGACGACGAACCGATCCCGCTCGAGGAGAACGACGACGTGCCGCGAGCGGTGGTCGTCAGGCTCACCGTGCACAAACGGGAGCGGCGGCGGGTGGAGACCGTGCTGATGTCCGCGGTCGGCCTGGCCGGCGAGTGGGACGAGCGTGACCACGATCAGGGCCGATCGGACCCGAGCAGGGCGGACGAGCACCGCCCGGACCGGCACCGACCGGACCCGAGCAGGGTGGACGAGCACCGGCCGGACCGGCACCGATCTGACCAGCACAGGTCGGATCAACGGCGCGGCGGTGAGCGCCGATGACCGTGACCTGGTTGCTGCTGGGCCTGGTAGTGGTGCTGCTCGCGGTGAGCGCGTTCTTCGTCGCCGCGGAGTTCTCGCTGATCGCGGCCCGCCGCAGCATCATCGAGCCGATGGCGGTGACCAGTTCGAGAGCTCGCTCGACCATCAAGGCGATGGAAGAGGTCTCGCTGATGATGGCCTGCGCGCAGCTGGGCATCACGCTCTGCGGCGTGCTGCTGGGCGCGGTCGGTGAGCCGGCCGTCGCCACCCTGCTGGAGCCGGTGTTCCAGGCGGTCGGCGTCCCGGAATCCTGGCTGCACCCGGTGTCCCTGACCATCGCGCTGTTGCTGGTCGTGTCGGCGCATGTGGCGCTCGGCGAGATGGTGCCCAAGAACATCGCGATCGCCGGGCCGGAGCGCACCGCTATCGCGCTAGCCCCAATCCTGCGGGCCATCGCGTCGGCGATCGGTCCGGTCATCCGGTTGCTCAACCACTGGTCCAACGCGGTGGTCCGGGCCACCGGGCGGGAGCCCAAGGACGAGGTCGCGTCGTCGTTCACCCGGGAGGAGGTCGGCGACCTGGTGTCCCAGTCGCTGGCCGAAGGCGTGCTGGACGCCGATGAGGGACAGCGGATCAATTCAGCGCTGGAGTTCGACGTGTCAAAGGTGGACTCGGTGATGGTGCGGGCAGCGGAAGTGGTGTCGGTGCCGGCCGGGGTGTCCGCCGCCGAGCTCGAACAGGCCTGCGCGCGAACGGGTTTCTCCCGCTTCCCGGTCCGGCAGGACGACGGTCGGTTCTCCGGGTACCTGCACATCGGTGACGTGGTCGACATCCCCGTCGAGCGGAGAGACGAGCCGGTCCCGCAGCAGCGGATCCGGGCGTTGCCGTCGGTGTCGCCGGACACCGACCTGCGGTCCGCGCTCGACCGGATGCGGCGCATCGGCGCGCACCTGGCCGAGGTGGCGGACCGTGGAGCGGGCGCCGCGCAGAGTGTCGATCCCGCGCCGGCAACCTGGAGCGGCGATGTCGGGTCGGTCAGCTCCGCGGGCAGCCCGGTGGACGGGATCGTCGGCGCTGTCGCCGCCGAAGGCGATCGTGGGCAGTCCAGCCCCGAACGCGCTGGCGGAACCGTGGGCAAGTGCGGTCTGCTGATGCTGGAGGACGTGCTGGAGACGCTGGTCGGAGAGATCCGTGACGCGACCCGTCGTCGACCGGAACACACTCAGCGGCCCAGTGGATCGCCCGGGGCATAGTCTTCGCCCATGCAGCGGCGGATTATGGGGATCGAGACCGAGTTCGGCATCACCTGCACCTTTCATGGCCAGCGCCGGTTGAGCCCGGACGAGGTGGCCCGTTACCTGTTCCGCCGGGTGGTGTCCTGGGGAC
>JBBQJM010000212.1:0-7207 GCA_038325895.1 Mycobacteriales bacterium | reverse complement strand
AGCCGTCCGCGCAGCCGATTGAGGCGCCAGACGCTCGGGGCGATCTCCTCTATGTGTTCTTCGGCAGGTTCTTCAACGGCAGGTTCTTCGGCGGCCGGAGCCTCGACGGCCGGCGGAGCCTCGACGGCCGGTGCTTCGACGGCCGGTGCTTTGACTGCCGGCGGAGCCTCGACGACCGGCTCCGGCTCGACGACCACCGGCATCGGCGCCGTCTCGGGCTGCGTGACCGGAGCGGGTTTGATCACCACTGCGGGCGGAGCTTCCGGGGTGATCGGCGCCTCCGGCAAGGCGACGTCGACGATCCCCCGGCTCACCGAATCCCGCGGGACCGAAGCATCGTCACCGACGCCTGGTTGACCGTCGACCTCGGTGCGATCGGCGACCGGGTGAACCGGCTCGACAGCCTTTACTTCTTCGACTACCGGCGGCTCTTCTACCGGCGGCTCTTCTACCGGCGGCTCTTCCTCAGGCGGCTCGATGAACGGATGCTGGACCGCCGGGGTCTGGGTGGGCACCACCGGGAACGGCTTGGTGACCGGCGGCCGCGGCACAGTCGGGGCGGGAGAGGGCGGTGGCGCGGTCGCGGTACCCGACCCACCCCCACCGGCGGAAAACGAGATGGACCCGCCGGCCTTGTACCCGCCCTTCGGCGGCGGTCCCTCGGTGACGGGCTTGGTCTCGGTGGGCGCGGCGGCCTTCAGCGAGATCCGCCGACGGCGGCTCAGCACCAGCCCGACGACCAGCACGACTGCCAGCACGGCGACAACAGCGATGACTATCCAGATCCAGATCGGCACCGACCAATCCTGACAGATCATCCGCCGTCGAAAACCCGGTCCACCACCTTGCGCGCGCGGCGGGTCGCCCGCCGGTAGTCGTCGACGAACTCACCGGGATCGCCGCCCGCCGGATAGCCCAGCGCGCGGGCCACCGCCGCCAGCTCCCGACCCTGCCGGGGGATCTGGTCGTCCGGCTTGCCGCGGACCAGCATGATCGCGTTGCGAGTCTTGGACGCGACCAGCCAGCCGTTCCGCAGCGCGCCCGCATCGGCTTCGGACAGCAGGCCGGCGTCCATGGCCGTGCCGATGGCTTGCAGGGTTCGCGGCGTGCGCAGGCCGGGAATCTCCGCGGCGTGCTGCAGTTGCAGCAGCTGGATGGTCCACTCCACGTCACCGAGGCCACCCCGACCCAGCTTGGTATGGGTCGTCGGATCGGCGCCGCGCGGCATCCGTTCCGTGTCGACCCTGGCCTTGATCCGCCTGATCTCCACCACGTCACGGGTGGACAGGCCGCCCTCCGGGTAGCGGAAGCTGTCCGCCGCGGTGAGGAAGTCGGCGCCGAGTTCCTCGTCACCGGCCACCGGGCGCGCTCGCAGCAGCGCCTGGCGTTCCCACGGCGCGGCGAACCTCGCCCAATACGTCTTGTACGACTCCAGGGATCGGACCAACGGGCCGTTCCGTCCCTCGGGGCGCAGGTTGGCGTCGATCTCCAGGGGTGGGTCCGGCGTCGGCCGACCGAGCAACCGGCCCATCAGGTCGGCGACGGCTGCGGCATCGGCCCTGGCCTCCTGCTCGTCCTCCCCGGGCGCGGTCTCCCCGACGTACATAACGTCGGCGTCGGAGGAATATCCGAACTCGGCACCGCCGAGCCGGCCCATGCCGATCACGGCCAGCCTGGCCCGGAAGCCGCCGCGTTCGGCGGTGACCTGTTTCACCGCGGCGTCGTAGGAGGCCTTGATGGTGGTCTCGGCCACGCTGGTCAGGCCGCGGGCGATGTCCGTCACGTCGATCAGCCCCAGCAGGTCGCCGCAGGCGAGCCGGAGCATTTCCTGCCGGCGCGCGGACCGGGCGGCATCCACCGCGTCCAGGGCGTTCGCCGCCCGGCGGGAACGGGCCAGCAGCGCCGCGGCCACCGTCTCCGGCTCCGGCTCCAGCAGCGCTGCGTCGTCGGTGAGCAACCGCAGCACCTCGGGTGCCCTGGTCAGCAGGTTCGCGATCAGCCGTGACCCGCCCAGCAGGGTAGCCATCCGCTGGGCCACCGACGCCTCGTCACGGAGCAGCCGCAGGTACCAAGGAGTGTCGGCCAGCGCCTCGGAGACCTGCCGGTAGGCCAGCAGCCCTGCGTCCGGATCGGGGCTGGAGGAGAAATAGTCCAGCAGCACGGGGAGCAGGGTGCGCTGGATCGCGGCGCGCCGGGAGACGCCGACGGTGAGCGCGGCCAGGTGACGCAGCGCGGCGTCCGGCTTGGTGAAACCGAGCGCGGCGAGCCGGGCCCGCGCGGCCTCTGGGGAGAGCCGCATATTGTCGGTGCCCACAGTGCCGACTGCGGCGACCGCGTGCAGCAGCGGCCGATAGAACAGCTTCTCGTGCAGTCGACGGACGGTGGCACCGTGCCGTACCCGTTCGGAGGTGAACACCTCGGCGGCAGTGGCCGGCCCCGACGCGGTGTAGCCGTCGGTGCGGGCCAACCACTCCATGTCCGAGCGGTCATCGGGCAGCAGGTGCGTCCGGCGCAGCCGCTGCAGCTGCAGGCGGTGTTCAGCGCGGCGCAGGAAGGTGTAGGCGGCGGCCATCTCGGCGCCGTCGGTGCGGCCGACGTAGCCGCCGCGGATCAGCGAGCGCAACCCCATCAGCGTGCCGGGTAGCCGCAGGTCCGGGTCGGTTCGCCCGTGTACCAACTGCAGCAGTTGAACCGCGAACTCCACGTCACGCAGACCGCCGGCACCGAGCTTGAGTTCCCGGCCGCGCAGGTTTCCGGGGATGTTCTCCTCCACCCGGCGTCGCATGGCCTGCACGTCGTCGACGAACGACTCCCGGCCCGCGGCGTTCCACACCCCCGGCGCGGTGATCTCGATGAACTGCCGGCCCACGTCGGGATCGCCTGCGGCCGGCCGCGCCTTGAGCAGGGCCTGGAACTCCCAGGTCTGCGCCCACCGCGTGTAGTACGAAGCGTGGCTGGCCGGCGTCCGGACCAGCGCACCGGACTTGCCCTCCGGGCGGAGCGCCGCGTCGACCTCCCACGCGGCCGCGCCGCAGATCCGCATCACCCCGGTGGCCAGCCGGGTGGCCGCGGCCAGCATCTGGGTTTCGTCCCTATCAGGTGGATTATCAGGCGGGTTGTCAGGTGGGCTCCCCGCTGTGTCCTCGCCGGCCGGCGGGTGATCGGCGACGAAGATCACATCCACGTCGGAGAGGTAGTTGAGCTCCTTCGCACCGCACTTTCCCATTGCGATGATCGCCAGGCTCGCCGGCGCGGCGTCCACCGGCAACTCGGCGGCGGCCACCGCCAGCCCGGTCTGCAGGGTGGTGTCGGCCAGTGCGGACAGTGCCTGACACACCGCGGGTAGCGCGGTCGTCGGCAGCGACGGTTCCACCGCGGGCGCGAGGTCGTGCGCGGCGATCACCAGCAACTGCGAGCGGTAGGCCCTGCGCAATGCGGCAATGGCCTTTCCGCCGGTGATGGTGGCGCGACCACCGTCGGTCCCCGTGCAGAGCGGGAGCTCCGGGTCCAGGCCAACGGCCTCAGACAGCACCCTGCGCATCTCCGGGGTGGCAATCAGTTCCTCGGTCGGCGCTTCCGGCAGCAGCAGCAGCCAGTCATTCGGGAAGGCGGCCAGATGCTCGGAGAGTACGGTCGATCCGCCGAGCACCGCGATCAACCGACCGCGGAAGCGCGGCTGAGAGCGCAGCGCCTCCAGCAGGTCGACGCTGGTCTGACCAGGACACTCCTCGACGAGCCTAGCCAGACCCTGCACCGCGTACTCCGGGCGTCCAGAGCGGGCGATGGCTGCGAGGATCTCCTCACTCCCGGCGGCCGGGCCGGCATCGGTGAACAGCCCGATGGCCGCGAGATCGTTGCGCACCCGGTCGGTGGCGGGTAGCCCGTAGCGTGCCGGGGTGCGGGCGGCGGGGCGGGTCATGGCTCGCTCGTGACGATGGGCAACCGGACGCCGCGGGAGGCTGGACCGGGGGCCGGGTGGTCGCCGGCAGAACGGTCTGCGGCAGAACGGTCTGCGGATGACCGCTCTGCGGCGAACGCGACGAACCGGTGGGCGAACTCCTGCCAGACGAAACTCATCGTCTCATCGGCGTCGTCCAGCATCGGGCCCAGCCTGGCGGTGACGGGAACGCCGGCGTCCCGCGCCCACCGACGCACGTGCTCGGCCGAGGGCTCGATGTGGAACTGCAGCCCCCAGGCCGCCGCGCCGACCCGGAACGCCTGATGTGGGTAACCCATGGAGGAGAGCAACAACACCGCCCGCGGCGGCAGCACGGAAATGATGTCCCAGTGGTAGTGCATGACGTCCGGGGTCATCGGCAGCTCATCGAACAGCGGATCGTCGTGGGCCGCATCGCGTTTCGCGGTCAGATAGGCGCCGATCTCCGGTCCGTCCGCACCGCGTTCGACCCTGCCGCCGGTCGCCGCGGCCAGCAGCTGGGCGCCCAGGCAGATGCCCAGGGTCGGCAAACCCCGCGCGACGGCCGCGGCCAGCAGCGTCCGCGTGGCGGGCAGCCAGGGCGCGGCCTCGTCGTCGTGGGCGGCCATCTCCCCTCCGAGGCTGATCAGCGCGTCGAACTCGGCGGTGTTTGTCGGGGTTGTCGGGAGGGTGGGGATGACGTCACCGGCGTACGGCCGCAGCACGGTCAGCTCGGCGCCGGCCTCGACGAGCCAGTCGTGCAGCCGGAGCAACGGATCGGTGGCGTCGTGCTCGAGCACCAGGATCCTGACCGGGGGCACCGGGGGCACCGGGGGCACCGGGGGCGGCGTCACGGGCCCAGCTCCACGATCACCGGCGCGTGATCGGACGCCCCTTTGCCCTTGCGTTCCTGCCGGTCGATGGAGGCGCCCGTGACCCTGGCGGCCAACGCCGGGCTGGCCAGTGCGAAATCGATGCGCATGCCGCGCCGCTTCTGGAAGCTCAGTTGCTTGTAGTCCCAGTAGGTGTAGACGCCGGGTCCGGGCAGGTGCGGACGAACGACGTCGGCGAATCCGGCGGCGACCAGGTTCCCGAACGCCTCCCGCTCCGGCGGCGTCACATGGGTCTGACCGCGGAAGAAGTCGACGTCCCAGATGTCGTCGTCGGTGGGGGCGATGTTGAAGTCGCCGCAGAACGCGAGCTGAACTTGCGAGTCGTCGGCGAGCGCCTTGGCGCCGGAGTCGCGAACCGCGTCCAGCCAGGCGAGCTTGTAGTAGTAGTGCGGATCGCCGATGGCCCGCCCGCTGGGGATGTAAAGGCTCCACACCCGCACCCCCGCGCACACCGCGCTGATCGCCCTGGCCTCGGTGACGGCAGGGTCGCCGAACGGCGGCAACCCGGGAATGCCGATCTGCACGTCGGCCAGGCCCACCCGGGACAGCACCGCCACCCCGTTCCACTGCGAGGTGCCGTGGTGGGCAACGTGATAGCCGATGACGGCCAACGGGTCCGACGGGAAGCGCTCGTCGTCGATCTTCGTCTCCTGGATGGCCAGCACGTCGATGTCGCTGCGGGGTAGCCAGTCGACGAGCCGGTCCAGGCGGGCGCGGATCGAGTTGATGTTCCAGGTGGCAATACGCATCGGATCAGCCAAGGACGGGAGCGGGTGGTGGAGCGGGGACGAAGAACGGCACGGTCCATTCCGGCCGGGACTCGCCGTCGATCCGAGCCCGCCAGACCAGGACCTGGCCGGAGGGAAGCGGCAAACCTGTGTTGAAGTAGAGCACCACATGGGTGCGGGTGGGCAGGGCGCGCCGCGGGACCCCGCTGCCGCGGAAATTGGGCTCCTCGATCTGCAGGGTCTGACCGAAGCGCATCATTCTGGATCCGGGTGGTGCGGCGGGGTCGGTCAGCTCCACCGGATTGCCCGCCTGATCCTCCAGAACCACCTCGAAGACGTACTGCTCGTTGAAGAGCTCCGGGGGGAACGCCAGGCCGACAACGACCGCGAACGCAGCCGACACCCCGGTGGTGTGGTTGCGGCCGATGATCTGCAGGCCCCCGCCGACCATCTGCAGCTTGCCGAGCTGATCCGCGACGGCGAAGTCGGCCAGTATCAACGACACCGACGCCTGTTCGAAGACTTCGCTCATGGTCACGATCCTCCCAGACCGGGCACAAGGCCGCGGACCGCAGGCTCCCGATCATCGGAAGTCACGGGATGGCGTGGCCACCACCAGGTTCACCGCGGCAATTCGATCGGCGACGACGGAGATGGCACCGCCGGCCCGTTCGACCACTCCGCGGATCAGCAGTGAGGGCGACCCCCGGGCAACCCTGCGGTAAAGTGACCACAGCCCGACCGAACAGATGACGTTGATCATCCCGCTCTCGTCCTCGAGGTTGATGAAGATGACCCCGGATGCGGTCGCCGGGCGCTGCCGGTGGGTGACCATCCCGGCGACCAGCACCCTGCTGCCGTGTTCGACCTGGTGCAGATCGACGGCGGTGCGCACCCCCCAGCGCTCCAACGTCTCGCGGGAGAACTCGGTGGGGTAGGCCTCGGGCGATATCCCGGTCGCCCAGATGTCCGCGACGGTCAGCTCGATGTCGCTCATCCCTGGCAGGGCAGGAGCGTCCAATCCCACGGTGGTGCCGTCGAGCGTCCCGGCCCGCTCCCCCGCGGCGGCACCGGCAGCCCACAACGCCCGCCGCCGATCCCGGCCGAGCACCTCGATCGATCGGCCGTTCTCCCGCGGGACGGTCAGCACGTCCAGCGCACCCGAGGTGGCCAGTGCCTCGGCTTGTGCGGTGGTCAGGGTGACCGCCCTGGTCAGTTCGTCGAGTGTGACGTACCCGTCGGCCGGCCTGGCGGCGACGATCTTCTCGGCGATCTCGGTGCCGAGGGTGCGGATGCCCGCCAGACCGAGCCGGACGGCTGGTTTGTGGGGGCCGGGGCTGCCGGGACCGGGGCTGCCGGGACCGGGGCTGCCGGGGCCTGGTTCGAGGCCGGTCTCCACCCCGGAGACGTTGATGTCCGGTCGGCGCACCGTCACCCCGTGCCGGCGGGCATCGGCCACCAGTGACTGCGGGGAGTAGAAGCCCATCGGCTGCGCGCGGAGCAGCGCGGCGCAAAAGGCTGCCGGATGATGGAGTTTCAGCCAGGAGGAATAGAAGACCAGCGCCGCGAAGGACAGCGCATGGGATTCGGCGAACCCGAAATTGGCGAAGGCCAGGAGCCTTTCGTAGATCCGGTCGGCCGAGTCGCCGGTGATGCCGTGCAGGGTGGCC
>JBBQJM010000211.1:0-7215 GCA_038325895.1 Mycobacteriales bacterium | reverse complement strand
CCCTCCGCGCTGAGCGTCGCGACCTCCGGCATGACCAGCAGCGCATCGACGTTGCCCGAGCGCCGGTGGTGCGAAGCGTCACCGTCCGGGCATTCGGGTCGACCGTTCGGTTCAGCGCGATCGGCAACAGCTCTGTCGGTGACGGTGCATTGCCTTGCGGGCCGACCGCTCCGAACCGCACGATCCCCAGCATCGATCGTCCGGCGAGCACGGTGCTACGGGCCGACGAACCAGGCGCCAACTCGACCACCGGTTGAACCAGGCGCGACTGATTGACGGCAGGCAGTGCCCAGCGGATCATGCTGCCGGGACCGGCCGCGACGTACCTCCCGCCGCTGAACTGCGACTCGCCGGTCCACGGCGAAGCCGGTGTGACGATCGTCGAATTCCCGGACAGGGAGCCGCTTTCGGCCTCCAGCATGGCGATGCCGTCGCGCGTGCGAATGGTCGCCGCCGACCTGGCCAACGCGGCCAGTTCCGGGTTCGCGTCGAGGACCTGCATGGTGAGCAGACCGTGGATCGTCGACTCCACCCCGGAGTTCAGGTTCACGATGCCGTCCGGGCTGACTCCGTCCCTGGTGACCCCGGTAGCGGGGTCGTAGACCGGTGCGTTAGCGAGGTTCTGCCCGAAGAACCATCCGGCCGCGATGCCCGCCAGTTGCCGGATGCCCGGCCGATTGGTGGCCGCTCCGACGGCCAGCAGGCCCTGCACCCGCGCGTCGGCCCCTTAGGCGATCTGGCTGGCGTCGATCGGAGCCGGCAGCAACCCGTTGTTTGGACCGGTCGAGGTCAGCAGTTGCGCGGTGAACCCGGCCGTGTCGTCGACCGCCGCTGCGACGATGGATGTGTCACCCAGGGTCTGCGCGGCCGCCACCAGCGCGGCCGGCATGTTCGCTCCCCAGGCGTGCCAATCGGACCGGGACAACGCCCACGGCAGCAGCGCGCGATAGGGCCACCGCGTGGTCGCCCCGGCCGACATGGCCGAGATGCCCTTGGCGAGTTGCCGCAGCGCGATCCGCGCGGACTCCTCGCCCCCGGCCCGGACGTAGGCGGCCAGGCCGAGCACCGCCTCAGGGCTGGCATCGGTGCCGTCGACGATCAGCCAATCCGGCACCCGCACGCCGTGGATCCGCTGATCGGTGCCGTACCGGGTGAGGACGTCACGCCGGAGCGCCGAGACCGCCAGGTCGATCCGGGCTTTCAGGAATGCGGCGAAATCGGGATCGGACGCCCGGAAGGCGGCATATCCCTCGCCGAGTGCCCACAAGGTTCGGGCCAGCCAGTAGGACGCGTCCGAATCGGACGGATCCGGGTTGTCCGCCGGCGTCGCGGACGGGTTCAACGAGCCATCGGGTTGCATCCAGAGCACGACCTCGCCGGCCTTCGGCCCGGTCAGCGTCTGCAGGTAGGTCAGTCCGCGAAGCAGTTGATAGGCGTGGTCTTTCGCGTTCTTGTCGTGGCCGGCTCGCCACTGCCGCAGATAGACGACAGCGGCCCTGGCGATGTCGTCGGCGTCGTAGGCGCCCTGTCCGTAGTTCTCTCCGTCATAAGCCCCGCCGCCGACATTCTTGAATGTGCCGTCCGGTTGCGGTTCGGAGTAGACCCACAGCACGCCCACCTGCGGCTCCTGCTTCAGCCGGAAGGTGCTGTGCGCGGGTGTGTCGTTGACCGCGACTCGCGCAGTCAGGAAGTCGAGATGCGCGAGATTGGTCAGTGGAGCGGATACGGCGTTCGGTGTTATTGCGGCGATGGCGGGGGCTGCGGTCGCGGTCGGCGTGATGAGCGTCGCGGAGATCGCGACGGCCAGCAGCATCGACGCGATGTGCGGGACCTTCATGACGTCCCCCCGAGGCGCTCGAGTACGGCCACACCTATCCGGGAATCGGCCATCCCGTAAAAGACGAAATACCGGCCGTCGACCTCCTCGACGGCGGTGGGAAAGACGACATTGGGCACGATTCCGGTCTTCTCGGCCTCCATTTCAGCGCTGAGCAGCGGTTCGCTGGTACGCGCGAGCACCGTCGACGGATCGTCGGCCGACAGGATCATCGCCCCCGCCGCGTAGTGCACCAGCGGCTGATGGTCGACGCCCGGGATCAGCCGGCCGGAGACGCCGTGGTGGATCAGCAGCCAGCCCTCCGGAACGCGCAGCGGGGGCGGACCTGCCCCGATCTTCAGGTGCTCGAAGGGGTGGACCGGCATGGCGACCAACCGATGCCCGCGCAGGTGCGTCAGCCGGGAACGGTCCTCGGTCGCCTCGTCCACCGGAACGTAGGAGATCCAGATGCCCGCCCGGTCGTCGGTGACGCCGGCCGGGAGGTAGCTGCCAATTCCCGGCGCAACCAGGTCCAGATCCCACGTGGGTCGGTGCAGGGCGGCGAAACTCGGGCGACCGTCCGGCCCGGGCACGGGCTGGGAGAAGAACACGATGTCCTTGTTGCAGAACAGATTCAGGTCGGTGTCCAGATCCTCATCGTACTCGAAGTGGATGGGGCCCAACCGTTTCCATCGTCGCACATCGTCCGAGACGGCGATCGCCGATCTCGGTCCGAGAGGGCCGTACGCGACGTACGTCATCACGTGCAGGTTCAGCGCCGGGATCCAGGTGACGCGCGGATCCTCGACGCCGGCGTGGGTTCGTGCGCGTTCCCAGCCGGCGTCCGGTGCCAGCACCACGCCGAGGCGTTCCACCCCGCTCGGGACACCGTCGGTGACCAGCACGCGGGCGAGCCCGACCCGAGAGACGTTGCCGGCAGCCACCAGTCGAGGCAGCAGGTAGAGGCCTCCGTCGCGGTCCCTGCAGGTGGCCGGGTTCAGCACCCCCTCGATCTCGTCGGGGTTGGCCAGATCCGGGGTCATGATCACCCCGACCCTGCGCAGTGCGTAGGCGACCGTCACGTCGACGGCGGCCGGATCGGCGGACATCGGTTATCCCTTCACGCCCGAACCGAGGTCGGTCGAGACAAAGTGCCGTTGGAAGAGAAGGAAGAGCGCCACTGCGGGTACGGCGAGGACAACCGCGCCGGCCAGGATGGAGCCGTAGGGGTTTGCCGTCGAGGCCTGGACGGTGGAGATGTAGTTCGCCAGGGAGACTGCCAGCGGCTGCTTCGCCTGTTGCTTGGTGATCAGGAACGGCCAGAGGAATTCGTTCCACGGGCCGATGAACGTGAGCAGGACGGCGGTCAGCATGGCCGGCCGGACGAGCGGCAAGGCGATCGACCACAGGGTGCGGAGTTCGCCAGCCCCGTCGATACGGGCCGCATCGAACAACTCCGAGGGCAGCTGCAGGAAATACTGCCGGAAGATGAACACGGCCGTGGAGTTGATCGCGAACGGCAGGATCATCCCGAGATACGTGTCGCCCAAGCCGTAATCGCGCGCGATGAGCACGTACAGCGGGATCATCGACAGTTGGAACGGCACGACCAGCACCAGCAGCATCGCGGAGAACAGCACCCCGCGTCCCCGGAAATGCAGCATGGCCAAGGCGTATCCGCCGAGCACACCGAAGACGACGGTGCACAGCAGAACACCGCCGGTGAAAATGCCGGAATTCAGCAGCGATTGCCAGAGGTTCAGCGATGCGTTGATCTGGGCGTAGTTGTCAAAGGTGAGGTTGCCGAGGCTGGGGAAGGCGCCGCCTACCGTCAGATTGGGCGAGAGCTGCAGGGACGCAACGACCATGTAGTAGAAGGGGAACAGGAAGACCACCGCGCCGGTGAACAGTGCGCCCATCACCAGGACGCGGCGCCATCGCGAACCGTTGCCGGCGGCCGCCGCCACCGGTGCCGCCCGGTCGGCCTCCTGCTCATTGCCGGGCCCGGCGTGGATGCGGGGTGCCGTCATCGCTCACTCCGTTCGGTCAGCCGCCGGTTGATCAGCGCCACGATCAGCACCAGGATCACCAGCACAACGCCGATGGCCGAGGCGGTATCGGGCTTGCCCTGCTGGATGCCCTGCTGGTACATCAGCAGCACCGGGGTTGTCGAGGCACCGTCGGGGCCGCCCCCGCCAGTCAGCAGATACGGTTCGGTGAACAGGTTTGCGCCCGTGATGATGGCCAGCAACAGGACCAGCGCGGTGGCCTGCCGTACGCCGGGCACGGTGACCGACCGGAAGGATCGCCATGCCCCTGCACCGTCCACCGACGCGGATTCGTACAACTCCTTCGGCACGTTCTGCAGGGCCGCGAGGTAGAGCAGGATGAAGAAACCGAGCTGTTTCCAGGTGACGAACAGCGCGATCATGGGCATCGCCCACACGGAGTTGACCAGCCAGGAGGGGTCGGGGGCCAGCGGGCCGAGGATCTGATTGACGAGACCGTCGGCCTTGAACAGGACGATCCAGACCGCGACCACCGCGACGCTGGCCGTCACGTACGGCACGTAGTAGGCGGCCCGGAAGAAGGTCCGGAAGTGGATGGCCTTGTTGAGCGCGACCGCAAGACCCAACGAGAGTGCGGCGGTGAGCGGGACGTTGAGGATCAGGAAGATCCCGATGTGACCGAAGGAGGCCATCACCGCCGGGTCGGTGAGGACCGTCTTGTAGTTGTCCAGACCGACGAACGGATGCGGAACGGTGACCCCTGGAGCCGTGAAGTAGTAGTCGGTGAACGACATGTAGACGGCGAAGCCGATCGGGAAGGCGAAGATCACCGCGATGAACACCGCGTACGGCGCCGCCAGCAGCATGCCGATCGGCTGCCGTCCGAACAGGCGGGTGAACAGTGAGGTTCGACGCCGACCGCCACTTGCACCCCGCGCGGCCGGGGGCGCGGGGTGGTCCCGGGGGACCGGTGGTCGGGTGGCGGAGCTGGTCATGTCTGGCTGGCCAACTGGTCGATCTTGGTGGCGGCATCGGTCATGGCCTTTTGCGCATCGGACTTGCCGAAGATGACCGCGGACGTCCAGGCGTCGCGGAAGGTCTGCCAGATCTCCACCGAGTTCGGGGTGTTCGGGACCTCAACGGTGCGAGCGGCCTGGTCGGCGAAGAGCTTGTAGTCCGGGTTCGCGGCGAAATACTCGGCGTACGTCGTGGGCAGGTCGGTCCGCAACGGCATCTGCCCGGTGAGGGTCAGCAACTGCCCGTCCTGCTCCTGGGAGGTGCTGAACTTCAGGAAGTCCCACGCCGTGCCCTGGTTGGTGCAGGACGCGTACATGCCGACGTTCTTGGCGTCGGAGAACGTGTGGATCTGCTCGGCGGCCGTGCCGTCGGCGGTCGGGACCGGAACGACACCCCAGTTGACCTTGTCCTTGTACACCGAGATCGCCCATGGCCCGACGATCGCCATGGCCGCCGTGCCGTCGGAGAAGGAATCACCGGTGTGGGTCTCGTTGCCGGCCAGTTTCTCGGCGTAGATCTGCTTCCAGAAGTTGGCGACCGCAAGACCTTCCGGGCTGTTGAACTGGCTCTTGCCGTCGGCCACCAACTGCTTCCCTCCGGTCGCGGCGGCGAACAGCGGGTAGAAGTCGAACCAGGACTGGTAGAACTCGCTGCTCGGTGCTGGGTAGATGGCAAACGGGGCTGCCCCGGAATCCACGATCTTCTTGGCGGTGGCCAGGAACTCGTCATAGGTCGCCAGCGAAGGGTTCGTGGGATCGATGCCGGCCTTGGTGAACATGTCCTTGTTGTAGAAGATCATCACCGGGTTCGACTTCCACGGCATCTGGTAGTAGTGGCCGTCGGTCGAGGCGTACTGCTTGGCGAGCCCGCCGGTCCGGGTCTCGATGTAGGACGTGCCGTCGGAGAAGGAACTGAGATCGATCAGCCCGCCCTGCTTCTGGAAGCCGGGCACCGCGGCGGGTGAGGTGTTGTAGATCAGGCAGGGCTCGGTGCCCGCGGTGATGGCCGCGCCGATGACATCCTCCGACGACTTGCCCGTCGGGATCTGCTCGGCCGTCACCTGCTCGGTGGGATGCGCGGTATTCCACGCGTCGACCACCTGCTTGCCCCAGGCGATCTCCTGCTCGTTGTTGGAATACCAGATCTTGATCGGTCCGTGCGCGGTTGCCGCATCGCTGCTGCTGCCGCCCCCTGAACTACCACAAGCGGTCAGCACCAGCGTGGCGGCGGCAAGCACTGCGGCTGCCACCCGGTGGGGGAAACGTCGCGATGGTCGGGACGGTCTCATGACGGACTCTCCTTCGTGGTGATGCGGAACGGCGCCACTGGCACGTGGCAGGAGTTCGCTGGGTTGGTTCAAAGGGGGCGGCTCAGCTGCCGGTAGTGGGCCGAGGGTGGTGGCGGGGCGTTCCGGGCGCCGATCCGGGCGGGCCGGGCACCACCACAGGTGCATCCTCTACCCGGAGGTCGCCGGTCGCTCCGACATCCGCAACCGCACAAGCCATCTCGCTCTCCTCCATCCCGATCACCGCACTGTGCTCAAGGATCTGACGACCCGGCGCTGGCGCGACGGTCGACCAGTTCGTGATGTTCCACGCCGAGCGGGCGGTCAACCAGGAACCGCGGCAGATTTCTGGAGCAGGCCGACGAAAGGGCCTTTGCGCGCGTGGTATTCGGGGAACTGCGGTCGTTGCTGTGGTCCGGGACGAGAGCGTCACGAGCGCCGGTCGAGACTGGCCGGAACGGGTCCGGGTACTGGCGAAAAAGGGCTGTCGACACCGATCCCGCGCCGAAACATCGGAGATCGTGGGCTTCGTGGCCATGATGTGCCGCCTGTCGTTACCGCCGACTCAACCGGCAATGGCGGCATTTGTCAACTCGGCGGCGGCAACATTTCACTACGGCTATCGTGCGACCGACCCACGGCATTCGGTGGATTACCTGCACTACTGCGAATACGGTTGCCAGACCGGAAACGGTTGGAGCAGAGACGGTCTGGCGAGCGGTGCGGCGCAGACGGGAGCTGAGCCCGGCCGGGTGGGACATTTCTCAGGTGTCTCCCGGAGGGAGATGGTATTTCTGCGCCATCTGCTTTCGAAGGGCTGACGACCATTCGTGAGAAATCGGCGCGCCAATATCGGCGGGCCGCCTGCGGCGCCGTGCTCGATGTTCGGCAGGGGGTGACTTGCATCCCATCCGGCTCGCCGTCAGATGGGTGTGCAACGTGGGGTCGCGCGAGCCGGACCGCCAGGATCCACGGAGGCTCGCAAAGGATCGGCGACACGTGAGGATCTGGGTGGCGAGTAGATCTCTCGGTGTCGCGGCCCGAGGGCGGCGACACCGGTCCCAGCCAGCTGTTGCTCAGCACCTTCA
>JBBQJM010000210.1:0-7321 GCA_038325895.1 Mycobacteriales bacterium | reverse complement strand
GCTGCCACGATCACTCGACGACGCAGTGCTCACCAAACCAGCTCCAGTGCCGCCCCCTGACGACAACCTGTCACCGCGACCACGCCGAACGGGATCATCCCGATCAGCAGGGCCAGCGCGTCGGCGGCTGCCAGTCGCACGGGGTGAGCGGCACGTCCACCGGACGGTCCGGGGTGAGGTGCGCGGCCGACGGTTGCTCCTGCGTGCTCGTGGTGTTCACGGCGGTGGTCATCGGGACACTCCTGTCGTCAAGGTGATCTGTCTGTCAGTGGGCCACCGGTGAGTGGGGCCGGTCGGCTGACGCACAGAAGCCTGTCGAAATGTGCCCAATTCCGAATCGGTAGGTACTACCCATCCGTCGGGCGCGGACTAACTACCCACCGCAGTGCGGCCGCGGCGATGGGGGCACCGCGATCGCAGGGCCGGCCTGCGGATACCCCGGGCGGGCCGGTGCCGTCCTGCGACGACGGGCCATCTGACGCGTGCGCCGGGGACCAAGGTCTCTGGCTGGCGGTTCGCCGGCGGTGGTCTGCTGAGTCATGTTCGTAGACGAGGTCCTCGTGTTGGACGTGGCCGTGGCCGCGGCGCAGGACCGGCTGCTGGCCTTCCACGTCGATGGGGGTGTGCAGGACGCGGCGACGTTCGCGTTCCGGGAAGGGCACGTGCTGCTGCAGGGTGACGGCTTCACCGGCTGGACGGACCACGTTGCCGTGCACAGTGTTCCCGCGTACCTGCGGGGCGCGACGACCATCCTCCCGCTGCGCTGGGTGGTCACCGGCCATAGCGGCGACATCTTCCCGGCCGTCGACGCCAATCTCGAACTCGACCAGGCACCGGACGGGCGCGCTCGATTGACCTTCCGCGGCAGTTACCGGCCGCCGTGGGGGCAGCTGGGCTTCGTGCTCGACCAGCAGCGACTGCAGGACGCCGCCAGAGCCACTGCGTGTGGTCTGCTGGATCGGGTGGCCGACGCGTTGGTGGCTGGGCACGCGCATTTTCGGGCTGGCTCGCACCGCCACGCGGCTCAGGCGAACCGCCGGCGCACGGCAGACGGCGCCCAGTTGCTCGCCCATCCACCGCTGGCGACCGGTCCGCTGCCATCCGCTTGACCCTAGTCCCGGGATCAGACCCTGGCGCGCCGCCGACGTTGATCACTCGCTCGGCGGCGCGTCGGCATAAGCGTCGTCTTGGGCAACGGCAACGGCATTTGCCAACACAGCTGGTGAACAGCGACTCCAGCGCTCCGACCAGAGCGCGAGAAACTCGCCGCCGGCGACCTCCCCCGCGGAAAGCCACCTCGTCGTCATCGTCCGGGTGTCGCCGTCGGACGATGCTCACGATGCGAGCGGTTCAGGTCAGCGCGGGCTCTTCCGCCGCCTGCGCTGACCAGAGGTCGGGTCCGAAGACCTCGTACCGGATCCGCGCAGCGGGAACTCCGCGGGCCAGCAGGTCCGATCGAACGTGTCGCATGAACGGCAGCGGACCGCAGGTGAAGACCTGGATCCCGTCCGGCAGCGGGATCTGCGAGAGGTCCATCAGTCCCTGCTGCGACTTCTCGTCCGCGGCTTCGACGGTCTCGTACCAGGTGTAGGCGGTGAAGTTGTCGATGTGCCGGGCAACGTGCAACACCGTGTCCCGCAGGGCGTGGTCCTGTGCGGTCCGGTCGGCGTGCGCCACGATGACCGTGCGTTCCGGCTGGGTGCGGGCGATGTGTTCGATGATCGGCAGCACGGTGGTGATGCCTGCCCCCGCGCTGGCCAGCAGCAGTGGCCCGTCCGATGGGTCGAGCACGAAGTCGCCGGCCGGCGGGCTGACGTCCAGCAGATCGCCGTCCTGCAGAGTGTCGTGCAGGTAGCCTGACACCCGTCCATCCAGCGCACCGTTCGCCCCGCGCACCCGCCGCACGGTGATCTGCAGGCGGGTGCCGAAGGCGGTCGAGGACACGGTGTACTGGCGGGGCTGGCGATCCCCGTCCGGGAGGTCGACGAAGACCGAAACGTACTGGCCGGGTCGGATCTGCGGCAGCTCGCCGCCGCCGGCCGGTTCCAGGACCAGGGAGATGACGTCCGCCGTCTCCTCTATCCGGCGGACCACCCGGTACGGGCGCACAGCGTGTGCCGCGTCGGTGCCGGCCTGTTGATAGAGCCGGGCTTCCACCGCGATCAACTGGGCGGCGAACAGCCAGTAGACCTCACCCCAGGCGTCGGCGATCTCGGGTGTCACTGCGGCGCCCAGCACATCGGCGACCGCGCCCAGCAGGTGGTGGCCGACAATGGTGTACTGCTCGGGCCGGATGCCGAGCGAAACATGCTTGTAGGCAATGCGTGTCATAACGTGATCGAACGAGGGCGCGGTCGGGTCGATCAATTGGACGGCGTAGGCGACGACGGCGCCGGCCAGCGCCTGGCTCTGCTCTCCGGTGGCCTGGTTGCCCTGGTTGAACACCCGGAGCAGCTCGGGGTACTCGGCGAACATCCGCGGGTAGAAGCGTGCCGTGATCTGCTCGGCATGCTCGGCCACCACGGCGGCGGTGGCCCTGATGACGGCCTCGGATCCGGCGGAGAGCAGCGAGTCACGTGTGGGTGTCATTCGGCCAACTATGGACCGATATTCGCTGGGCGGCGCGATCGGACGGGGTCAGCGTGGCAATGACCCGTCGGCCTGACGACCGGGCGGTCGGCGCGGTCAACTGGAGTAGGGGATGGGGCGGTCTCGCAGCCCGACCAGCGTCCCGGATAGCGGCTGCGTCACGGTTCGAGGTCCCAGCAGAAGCCGAATTTGTCGGGCAACTGGCCACCGTGGTAGGCGCCCGCCAGTCGGGCACGAAAACTGGCGCCACTGAGGAGAGCGGCGATGCAAGCGACCCATGTTCGACCCGCAGTCCGCAACAGCGGCGCCGGAACAACCTACGCGGTCCGAACGTTGATCGTGAGATTCCAGGCGACCGGATCATTCGAGCAATGATCGGCCAAAACATTGCGACCGCCGAACAGAACGAGGCCGCTGTATATCAGACTCGAATGATAGCAATTCGGGGTGGCTTCGGCCGGCTGCAACAGCGCGCGAACGCTACCGACGGCCTGGACAACAGCTATCACCTCGCCGCCGACCGTTACAGGGAGCAAGAGGTGGCGCGAGCGTTGACCCGGAGGCGGCTGGCTCGTCCGCATGATGTCGTTGAGCGACTCCTGTACCCAATTGCTTGGCCACTTCGACCCCTGTCGGTGGTTCGCCGCGACCACCGGACTCACCCGACCCAGGCAGGGTGACGGCCGCCGGGGGGCAAATCCTTCGCGGTGCGAGGTTGGGTCGGCGTCCGAGATGTACAGGAGGGGTTGACTTGTCAGCCGCGGGGACTGAACCGGAGCTGCACACGTATGCCCAAGTGGTCGCTGAGATAAGGCATCTCGTCGGCCGGAAAGTAGCTGCCGCCAGGCGCAGGGTAAGGATTTTGGAGCTCCGCAGTCCAGAACTTGATCGGTGGGCTGTACGCGAGTCGTTGACGGCGCCAGGGCAGGCGCTCGATGGTCACCACGTCGGCGACAAATGTGTCGTCGGGGCGAGGGGTGCGGATCAGGACATGGTCGATTTGCGACCCGCTGGCGCCGGGCGGGCTCGGCTCGTCGGCGGCCGACAACGGAGTGCACGCGGCGGCACTCGTTGATCCGTCGCCAGCCCGGCAGCGCGCGATCGTGCCCAGGTCCGGGCCGCCCGAGATGGTCGGCGTCGTGGGATCGAGGCCGGATATATACCAGGCATCCGCAAAGCCCTGCAGGCTCGGGTAGGTGGAGTTGAAGTCGCCGACGATGATCGCCGGCGATCCGGGAGTGGAATGCGTGGCGACGAAGCCTGCCAGTTCGGCACGCTGTGCGGTACGGATCATGTCCTTCTCGGATTCGCTCGGCGCGTAGATTGCGCCGACGAGCTTCTCGACGTTCTCGTCGCCGATGGGCATGTCGCCACCGGAGTGCAGGTGAGTGAGGAAGACGTCCAGTACTCCGTAGGCAGTGGGTACGCGCACCAGCATCACCCCCTTGGACGAGAAGAAGTCGATGTCGGCGTTCGGTGCGCCGCGGTCGGTGTACGTGCCCTGCGGCCCGGTAGAGATCGCGGATCCGATCCCCAGGATCGACAGGCCGCTGCCCGGCAGGTTCGCGGCTCGGCGCCAGTCCTCATCCTGTTGCGGACCATGCAGCAGAGTCCGTGGTCCGGCAGCACTGTTCTTGCTCGCCGACTCCAGGACCGTGTCTTCGACGCCGTACCAGGTTTCGCAGAGTGCGGCGACGAGTGGACGACCCCGTTGGACCTGCATCTGCGCCAGGGTTGAGCCGAACTCCGTGGCCCTGATCGACACCTGTCCCTTGTTCGTCCCGGAGATCGCGGCGGTGCCGAATTTGGGGGAGAGGAACTCCGGGATCCCGAACGTGAGAACATTCAGAATGTCCCATTTGTCGGCGAGATCAGGGCGGAAATGACGAATCAGCGGTTCCTTCTTGACGGCGACCTCCCCCATCAAGTATGTATTTGCAAGAACGAGATCCATTCCTGTGTCAGCGATGTCATGGCGCCGGATCAGTTCGCGCAACGAAGTTGGTTGACCGGGCACCGTCTGGTGGCGCCGCCACGCCGCCTCCAGGCCGCGCATGTTCCAGGGTGGTGACTCGTTGGTACTGATATACGGTGTCTCGTCCAACACCGATCGCAAGGTGTGCATGTCGATCACTCCAGATATCGTTTCGGCGAGCTCGAGCGCTGATAACATTTCTCGGCGTCAAACGATGGGCTTCTCCAGCTCATCCTGCTGATCGACCTTCGGGTGCGGCAGAACCTTTCCTCCGTCAAACTTTTCGGGCGGCGGTTCAAAATGCGGGATGACGTAGTCAGCTCCTAACAATGGCTGCTTGAGCTCCCAAGGGAGCCACGACCACAGCGCGCCTCGACCTGCCATTTCTACCAGCACGCACAGCATTCGGAGTGACAGCGCGTAGTCCCGGTCCTCGACGCGAACCACCAGTGCGTCCCCGGCGATGAGTATTCGTCCGTCGACGGCCAGCAACTCCCCCTTGACCCGCACGGTCTCGTGCTCCAGTAAGACATCACTCATTGCATTCTCCGATCTGGTGGCGAGCAACACCGCTGCTCGCGTGAATTGGGCGCCGTTGCTGCAGAAGATGGCGCGGAAACAGATCACTCCAGGGCACCAAGACGATTTCACCGAGCCAATAACTTTAGTGGCACTGAAGTATGGTGCCAGTGTTGGCGCTGCGCGGTTTGTTGTCAAGCTGATTGCCACCGCGGAGATTGCAGTGCGCGGCGCGGCATCACGACGGAGTTTGTTCACTATGCAGTCGTTGCCCAGGTATTTCTCGGTGGAGCGAGGAGATGAGTTGCTCGTCGATTCTCCGCTGGCGCCGGTCGCATGTGCTCTGCCATCGCTTACGATGCGAACCGAGATGGTGGATGATCCGAGCCGTGTCGTTCCCGTGGGCACTACGGTCACTGCGCGCCTGCGGCAGAGCGCACGAGAACTGTTCCTTGCGCAGGGTTACCTCGCAACGACGACCAAGGAGATCGCAGGGGCCGCGGGAGTCAGCGAGCGCACGCTGTTCAATTGCTACTCCACAAAGGCAGCCCTCCTGCGTGCCGCCGTGATCGAGGTTGTCACTCAGGGCGCCGGGGAGGTCAACGCAACGGCACGGGGGGATTTCAGGCTGGCCATGACTGCGCCATCGTCCGCACGCCAGGTGCAGTTGTTCGCGGACGCCGTGGCCCGGATCCATGCTGATGTAGCGCCGCTTGCGGCGGTGTGTCGCCAAGCGGCGGATGTCGACGCCGCTGCTGCGGAGTTCTGGGAATGGGGAACGGCGCAAAGCCGTCGCGACTGCGAGGAGTTCGTTCGCGCGCTGCATCCGCCTGCCGTGCGGGGTCGAACGGGGAAACTGATCGTGGACGAGACCGCGATGCTGACCAGTCACGAGGTCTACTGGCAGCTCGTGGTCGGATTCTCCTGGAGTCACAACGACTACCGTTCCTGGCTGCGCCGCCGGCTGAAAGGCGTCCTGCTCGGCGCTCCCACCTAGCTTGGACACGCCTGGGCCGGGACCGGATGATCAAGGCTTCAGGCCCTGTGAGGTCGTCCAACAGCGCGGAAGGGCCAACGACGGTGATCATCCGCGGGTCATCCAGGGTGGCCTGAGGCCCTTCGGCCCTACCCCGAATCCGGCGACAGGGCAACGCTCGTCGTGGGGGGCAGGCGCCTTCTGTACTGCGCTGTCCACCCGGACCCGCGCATCGGACCGGCAGTTGCCGGGAGGGGATCGACCATGACCCAAACCCGTGGTCCCGTCGAGCGACCATCCATCGGCGGCCGGCCGCACGAACCGTCAAGGGGTCCGATCGTGGTGCTGGGAGCGGTCATCGTGGTCCTCTCGGCGCTGGCCACGATAGTCGGACTGCTCGCCCGCCCGAACCCGGTCGGAGTTGTGACGGTGCGCGGCGACGTGGCCGAGTTGTTCGGCGGGGGCGTCTATCACTACGACACCATGTTCGCCGGCGCCGGTAGTCGGGGCACCGACGTGGTCACCTTGGTGATCGCCATCCCGCTGCTGTTGGTGTGCCTGCGGGAGACCCGGCGGGCATCGTTGCGCTGGACCCTGATGTGCAGTGGTGCCGTCGGGTGGTTCCTGTACGTCTACCTGACGATGGCACTGGGGTCTGCGTTCAACCAGCTGTTCCTGGTGTACGTGGCGCTGTTCTCGGCAGCCCTGTGGATGCTCGGTCTGGTGATCAGGAACGTCGACGTCGTCCGGCTGGCCGGTCAGGTCGACCGTCTCCCGCGCACCGGGCCGGCGGTGCTGATGCTGGTGAGCGGTGTGGTGACCGCAGCGATCTGGTTGGTACCGATCCTGGGCGCGCAGCTTGCCGGGGAGGCGCCGGCCAGGTTGGACAGCTACACCACCGTGGTCACCACCGCGATCGATGCGGCCGTCATCACGCCCGCCGCCATCGTCGCCGGAATTCTGATCCTGCGGCGGTCCGCCGTCGGCTATCTGATGGCTTTCCCGCTCGTGGTCCTGGAATCCATGCTCGCACCGATGATCGCGGCCCAGACGACCAGCCAGGTGCTGGCCGGGGTCTCCTTCCAGCCCGGGGAGATCATCGGGCCGCTGGCCGGTTTCGTGGTGCTGGCCGGGGCGGCGGTGTGGGTGCTGGTGACGGTCCTCCGCGCTCTGCAGCCCTGACCGCGGCCGGAGTCAGGCTGGAGGTCCGGGTCAGGGCTAGCTAGGGGATAGGGGATAGGGGATAGGGCTAAGGGGTGAGG
>JBBQJM010000209.1:0-7326 GCA_038325895.1 Mycobacteriales bacterium | reverse complement strand
GTCGAGCAGACCTGTAGCCACGTGGTGGTCGTGCACTTGGGCAAGACGATCGCCTTCGGGACGGTCGACGAGCTGGTCGCCGCGTCCGGGGAGATGGTCTTCGGGGTCGACGACACCGACGCTGCCGTCGCGGTGTTGCGGGAGCTGGCCGGTGACATCGAGATCACCGAGGCCGGCGTGCAAGCCGATCTCGGCGACCTGCCGGCCGCCGACGTGGTCGCCGCGCTGGTCGGTGCTGGGGTGGCGGTCAACTCCGCAGCGCCACGGAACCGGCTGGAGGACGTGTTCCTGGCGCTGATCGGGGCGTCCGGTTCCACCACGTCCGCGGCGGACGGATCAGGTGCCGCCGGGGGCTTCGGGTCGGCCGGCCCTACCGACAACGGCACCGTCGACAACGGCTCAGCTGCCGCTGCCGGTGACGGCTTGAGCGGGGCGGCCGGCAACGGCCGCACCACGCTCGGGAAGCCGGCGGTCACGCCGAACGGCACACCCGACGGAACAGCGGACGGCACACCCACGCCGGTCGGATCGACGAACCACCAGGAAGGACCGGAATGAGCCCCGTCCATCACGACCATTCCGCCGACGCCGCGGTCGCCGCGATGAGTGCGGTGCACGACTCGGTGCCGGTCAGCCCGGACGGGACCCCCGAGGGTTTCCGGGTCGGGCGAACGCTGCCGGTCCGGGTGGAGCTGAGCCGTCAGCTCCGGCGCCGACGGACCCAGTTCTCGCTGGGTTTCATGGTGCTGCTGCCGATCATCCTGGTGATCTCGTTCGCCTTCGGCACCAACACCGGGGCACGTGGCGCGGTGTCGCTGGTGGATCTGGCGACGTCCGGGGCGATCAACTTCGCCATGGTGTCGCTGTTCTTCTCGGCCAGTTTCCTGCTGATCGTGATCATCTCGCTGTTCTTCGGCGACACCATCGCGTCCGAGGCCTCGTGGTCGTCGCTGCGGTACCTGCTGGCCATGCCGATCCCGCGCATCCGGTTGTTGCGACAGAAAGTCCTTGTCGCAGGGATTCTCTCGACCCTGGCGCTGATCATCTTGCCGATCACGGCGCTGATCATCGGCTCGGTCGCGTACGGGATGAACCCGCTGTCGACCCCGGTCGGCGAGCAATTCACGTTCGGCGAAGGGTTGGTCCGGTTGGGCCTGATCGTCGCCTACGTCGCGGTCCAGCTCACCTGGGTCGCCGGCCTCGCGCTCTTGCTGAGCGTCTCCACGGACGCCCCGCTGGGCGCCGTCGGCGGCGCGGTGCTGATCTCGATCTTGTCGCAGATCCTCAACCAGATCGACGCGCTCGGTGACCTCCGCAATTACCTGCCGACCCACTACTCGTTCGCCTGGACCGGGGCGTTGGTCGATCCGATCCGGTGGGACGACATGATCCGCGGCGGATTCATCAGCCTGGCCTACGCGGTGGTGCTCGTCGCGCTGGCCGTGCTGCGGTTCCGGCGCAAGGACATCACCAGCTGATCGCCACCTACCCAGGCACCTCCTGGACGCAGAACTCATTGCCCTCCGGGTCGGTCATCACCATCCACCGCTCGCCCATGGTGCCCTTACGTTCCTCGACGACCGCGCCGCCGGCGCCGACCAGTCGCTCGACGTGGGTTAGCACGGTGGACCAGCGCTCCTCGCCGTCGGTGATGCCGCGGCCGGGGCTGACGTCAAGGTGCACCCGGTTCTTGGCAACCTTGTCCTCTGGAACCCGCTGGAACCACAGCCGCGGACCAACGCCATCAGGGTCGACGATGGCGTTGACCTCGTCCCAGTCCTCGGGCAGACCCCAGGCCTTGATGGCCTCGTCCCAACTCTCGAACTCCGGCGGCGGATCGTCCATCCGGTAGTTCAGCGCGATCATCCAGAATTCCCCGAGCCGTTTCGGGCTCGCGGCGTCGAAGGTGACCTGAAAGGGAACACCCATATGCATCTCCTCCTGCTCCGATTGCGCTGGTGGTTTCAGCGTCCGGCGCCGACGACACCCGCCGCGTCCAGGTCGCGGATCTCCTTTTTCAGCTCCTGAATCTCGTCGCGTAACCGGCCGGCGAGCTCGAACTGCAGATCCCGAGCGGCAGCCATCATCTGATCGGTCAATTGTTGGACCAGGTCGGCAAGCTCGTTGCGCGCCATGCCGACCGTGCTGTGCCCCGCATAGATCCCCGTGCTCTTCGGCTCCCCCACGGCCTTGCGTCCGCGGGACGCGTTGCGACCCGACCCGCCCATCCGCACCGAGTTCGCCGAGTCCTCGGCCTCGGCGTACACCCGCTCCAGGATGTCGTTGATCTTCTTCCGCAGCGGCTGCGGGTCGACGCCATGCGCCTCGTTGTACTCCCGCTGCTTGTCCCGGCGGCGGTTCGTCTCGTCGATCGCGCGCGCCATCGACGGGGTGATCTTGTCGGCGTACATGTGCACCTGGCCGTTGACGTTGCGGGCGGCACGGCCGATGGTCTGGATCAGCGACGTGTCCGACCGGAGGAAACCTTCCTTGTCCGCGTCGAGAATGGACACCAGCGACACCTCGGGAAGATCCAGACCCTCCCGCAGCAGGTTGATCCCGACGAGCACGTCGAACTCACCGAGCCGCAACTCGCGGAGGAGCTCCACCCGGCGCAGGGTGTCCACCTCGGAGTGCAGATAACGCACCCGGATGCCCAACTCGAGCAGGTAGTCGGTCAGGTCCTCGGACATCTTCTTGGTGAGCGTCGTGACGAGTACGCGCTCGTCGCGTGCGGTGCGCGCCCGGATCTCGCCGATCAGGTCGTCGATCTGCCCGCGGGTCGGCTTCACCACCACCTCCGGGTCGACCAGGCCGGTCGGCCGGATCACCTGCTCGACGAATTCACCCTGCGCGCGGCCCAGCTCGTACCGACCCGGGGTCGCTGACAGGTATACGGTCTGGCCGATCCGGCCGGCGAAGTCCTCCCAGGTGAGCGGCCGATTGTCCAATGCCGACGGCAGCCGGAAGCCGTGGTCGACCAGCGTGCGTTTCCGCGAAGCGTCGCCCTCGTGCATGGCGCCGATCTGCGGGACCGTCACGTGCGACTCGTCGATGACGAGCAGGAAGTCTTCGGGGAAGTAGTCGATCAGGGTGGCCGGCGCCGACCCGGCCGGTCGGCCGTCGATGTGCCGCGAGTAGTTCTCGATGCCGGAGCAGAACCCGACCTGGCGCATCATCTCCACGTCATAGGTGGTCCGCATGCGCAGCCGCTGGGCCTCCAGCAACTTGCCCTGCCGCTCCAGTTCGGCGAGCCGGTCGGCCAGTTCCTGCTCGATGGCCGACACCGCCTTGGCCATCCGCTCCGGTCCCGCGACGTAGTGCGTCGCCGGGAAGATCCGCAGCGAGGGCACGTCGCGCACCAGGTCGCCGGTCAGCGGGTGCAGGTAGTACAGCTTCTCGATCTCGTCGCCGAAGAACTCGATCCGGACCGCAAGTTCCTCGTAAGACGGGATGATCTCTACGGTGTCGCCCCGGACCCGGAAGGAGCCGCGGGTGAACGCGAGATCGTTGCGGGCGTACTGGATGTCGACCAGAGCGCGGAGCAACGTGTCGCGGTCCATGGTGTCTCCCACCGCGACCGGCAGGGATCGATCCAGGTAGGACTGCGGGGTGCCAAGGCCGTAGATGCAGGACACCGACGCGACCACGATCACGTCCCGCCGGGACAGCAGCGACATGGTGGCCGAGTGCCGCAGCCGCTCGACGTCGTTGTTGATCGACGAATCCTTTTCGATGTACGTGTCCGTCTGCGGAACGTAGGCCTCAGGCTGGTAGTAGTCGTAGTAGGACACGAAGTACTCGACCGCGTTGTGCGGGAACAGCTCCCGCAGCTCGTTGGCCAGTTGGGCGGCCAAAGTCTTGTTCGGGGCCATCACCAGCGTCGGCCGCTGCAACTTCTCCACCAGCCACGCAGTGGTCGCCGACTTGCCGGTGCCGGTCGCACCCAGCAGCACGACGTCCTTCTCACCGGCGCCGATGCGCTTCTCCAGGTCGGCGATCGCCTGCGGCTGGTCGCCGGACGGTTCGTAGTCGCTGACCACCTCGAATCTGCCCGAGGTGCGCGGGATGTCGCCGACCGGGCGGTGCTCGGAAACGGCGAGGACGGGATGTTCAGTCGCGAAAGCCACGGTTCAAAGGCTACGCGGGGGGTCCGACAGTCCCCTTTTCGCCGACCTCGGCCGGTCATCGAGGCGTCCCTACCTGCACAGACGGCTTCCAGACAGCCCGCCGACCGCCAACCTGCCTCAATCCTGGGCCGGGCGCCAGCCCGTGGCAGCGGCCCAGGCCAGCCCGCGGTCGTAGGCGGCCGCCATCCAGGACTCCTTGGCTTCCGCGTACCCGGCCGCGGTCGGATCGCCAGCATGCGCGGCCGCCAGTGATCGCTTGACCGCCAGGTAGTCGGCCGCGACCAGCGGGTCGGCCGTCAACCAGTCACGGAACAGCAACGCCCACCGCCATCCCGACGAATCCCTTACCCTCAAGTGGAGGTGCAGACTACGCCCGGGATCGGCATTGCCGTGCAGCCGTTTGCACCAGCCCCGCTGGTCGGCGCCGGCGGGATGCGGGGTGTCCCGATCGAACCCGGGGGCGAGCTGGAACCCGGCCCCCGTCAGCGCCGTCGCGAGATTCTCGGCCGTTTGCAGGTCCGGGACGGTCAGCTGCAGGTCGATGACATCCTTGGCCGGCATCCCCGGGACCGCGGTCGATCCGATGTGATCCACCCTGGCCCCGCCCGCCGCCCGGGACACCCTGGCTTCCAGCCGGCGGGCGTCGACGGGCCACCGCGGATCCGGATCGACCAACCGGGGCGCTGGCCCCGGCACCCGCCGGCCGGCACGAACGTTGTCCGCGAACGGGCGGATCCGGGAACGCCACAGCTCCTCGACCGAGGTGACCAGCAGTGCCTGGTCGCCGTCGTTGTCCAGCAAGACATCGCACAGCGCGGCGCGCTCGTCGTCGGTGATCTGCGCCGCGATCCTGGCGCGCGCATCGGGTTCTGCCAGCCCGCGTCCCACCAACCGGGCGACCCGCAGCTCCAGGGCCGCCTGCACCCCGACCACCAGGTGGAACGTGGCGGCCACGGCCAGCGTGGTGAGGATCGGGATGTCGTTGACCACGACCGCCTCCGCCGGCGCCTCCCGCTGGATCTGCGCCGCCCTGGCCCGCACCAGCGGGTGGGTGATGCCCTCCAACCTCGCCCTGGCCGTTGGGTCCGCGAACACGATGGTGGCCAGCCCGGCACGGTTGAGCGCGCCATCGGCACCGATCAGGTCCGCTCCGAACGCTTCGGCGATCGCGGCCAGCCCGGGCGTGGCGGTCGCGACCACCTCGCGGGCCAGTACGTCGGAATCGACGACGATCGCGCCGAGCTCGGCCAGCGCGGTGGACACGGTCGACTTGCCCGAGCCGATTCCACCCGTCACCGCAACGGTCAGCATCGATCTCCCCTGGGTGGAATCGCCGGGACGGGTTGCCCGGACTGGATTGCCTGACGATTGCCTGACTGAATTGCCTGACTGAATTGCCTGATGCCTCGACACGCCCGTCAGCATGCCGGGGCGCGCACGGCCTGACACGTAGCGTGAGCGCGGGCCACCACTGCCGCCTGCCTGTGTTCGCGGGAACGGGTCCACGCTCACCGTTCGCGCCCCGATTCGCTCATGTCACACCACGTTTGGAGCTGCCGTGACGACGACCCTGATCCGGATGCCCGTCGCTGGTCGCCATCGGCTCGGCGGCCCCGGCCTCATCCCCGTCACCGCCCTGGTGACGGTGGTACGGCGACGATTCTTCCTGGCCTGGTTCCGGCCCGGCAAGCATCGCCGGGCGGACTACCGCCCGTCGGGCCAGCGGACGCCGCAGCCCGCCGCAGCGGTCTGAGTCAGCGTTCGCCGGGTCACGACTCAGGGCGCGGGTGTCGCTCAGGACTTGAGGATCCGGGTCAGCGCGGCATCCGCCAGCTGCGGCAGGCCGGCCGCTAGCACGGCCGGATCGGGTCCGTTGGTGGCGTCCACGGCGATCGCCATCGTCCAGGTGTCGTACGGCATGATGATCAACCCGCCGTCGCGGACGGCGATCGTCGCCGGGTAACCCTGGACCGTCGTCGGGATGATCTGGGCGTTGTTGTCGGTCTCGTTCTGGACGGTGACGGCGACCTGTTTCTGCGCCGCGGCGGCGTCGTTGTACTGGGTGACCGCCAGCGTGATCGCGCCGGTCTTCTTGTCCCCCGACAGGCCGAACAGGCAACGGACCCGGCCGGTCTGACCGACGTCGGTGTTGACCTCCGCGACAGTGACCTTCAGCCGGTCGTTCGGGATATCGGCGTTGATGGACTTCTTGACGTCCGCGGCATTGAGGATGGCCGCGCAGTCGACCTTCAGCGGGTCCACGGTGACGATCGGGGCGGCCGTCGGCGACGGCGATGCGGAGGGCGACGGTGACGGGCTCGGGGATGCGGCCGACTCGCTACCGCTGACGCTCGCCTCCGCGCTACCGCTGCCGCTCGCGTCGGCAGAACCGGAAGCGTCCGCACCGCTGGAGACCGTCACCACCGCGGTCACGGTGCGACGGGTGGAGCTGTCGGAGGAACAACCGGAGATGACGACGAGGCCGACAACGGTCGTGGCCAACAGCACAAGGTGACGACGCATGTGTTTACCGTAATGGTCCCGACAGGGCGATCCTGCCAGGGCAAACAGTGATTTCACCGGCGTGTTGGAAACCAATCGGGGGTACGACATCACGCCAACTCGACCCCGCAGCACGCCTCTGGCGAGCGCCCGACCGGGCCGACGGCAGCGGGGCCGTCACCTTGAGGTGACGGCCCCGTCGGGCCTGTTCACCACGGCCCTTCGATCACGAAAGGCCGTGGTAGGAGCGCACTCAGCTACCGGCGAGCCGTTCCCGGAGCGCAGCAAGCTGCTCGTCGTTGACCAGCGAACCGGTCTGGGGAGCCGCCCCGGCGGGCGCTGTGGTGCCCGAGGAGTAGTTGCTCGGCTCGGCGGCCTCGGCATCGGCGACCTGCGCGGCGGCGATCTGCTTGAGGTGCGATTCGTACACCGCGTGCGCGTCGGAGTATTGCTTCTCCCACGCCTCGCGCTGGGTGTCGTAACCCTCCAGCCATTCGCCACTCTCGACGTCGAAGCCCTCCGGGGGTACGAAGTTCCCGGCCTCGTCGTAGTGGTCGACCACGCCGTACTGCGCACGGACCTCGTCGAACTCGGTCTCCGGGGTGATGCCTTCGTTCGCCTGCTTGAGCGACAGCGAGATCCGCCGGCGCTCGAGGTCGATGTCGATGACCCGGACGAAGATCTCGTCGTCCAC
>JBBQJM010000208.1:0-7343 GCA_038325895.1 Mycobacteriales bacterium | reverse complement strand
GGTAGCCCAGTCTTCGGTAGCTCAGTCTTCGGTAGCTCAGTCTTCGGTAGCTCAGTCTTCGGTAGCTCAGTCTTCGGTAGCTCAGTCTTCGGTAGCTCAGTCTTCGGTAGCTCAGTCTTCGGTAGCTCAGTCTTCGGTAGCTCAGTCTTCGGTCACCCAGTCTTCGGTCACCCAGTCTTCGGTCACCCAGCCTTCGGAAACCCAGCCCTTCGGAAACCCGGTGGTCAGCCCGCGACCTCGCCGACGCCGTCGGCGATCGGCCGGATGTCCACGTACAGGTTCTGCGGATTGCCCGGGCCCGGCGGGCAGTCCGCCAATTTGTCGGCGATCTCGGTCGCCCGGTCGAAGCTGTCGCACTCGACGATCGTGTACCCGGCCAGCACCTCCTGCGTCTCGGCGTACGGCCCGTCGGTGACGACCCTGACCCCGTTCTGCAGCCCCACTCTGCGGGTGTGCACCGGTTCGGCCAGCCCGCGGGCGTCGACGAACTCCCCGGACTCGATCAGCTCGTTGTTCCACTTCTCCATGAACGTGGACATCGCGACGAAGTCCTCGGTGGTCCACGCCGGCTGGTCGGTGGCCTTGCCCACCATGGCGTCGTAGTCCCGCTGCGAGCCGTACAGCATGATCATGTACTTCATGGGTGGTACCTCCCTGTTTCGGCACCTGTGCGGTGCCTCTCGCCGGAGACGTCGGGGCCGCGGTCCGATCTCGGACATCAGATCACCGTCGGCGGCGTGTCACCATGGTCGGTGTGGCAGACCGGCGGCAGAAGACCTTGCGTGACATGGCCCTTTCCCTTGGCCTGGTGGCTGTCGTCGCCCTGATTCTGGTGGGCATGTACGGCGGCATCAGTTTCTCGCCTGGCCAGGCGACCGAAGGCCAGACTCCGACCGCGGATGTCACCGGTGGATTCCAGCGCGCCGAGCCGCTGGTGGGCTTCACTGTCGTCATCCCGCCCGGGTTGCCGGCCGATTGGCACCCCAACTCGTTCTCCTTCACCGACCCGGCGACCGGCCAGGGCCCGGGCGCGACGTCGGGCGGCCCGCCCGCGGTCCGCGGCGGCTGGCTGACCCCGGACGGCCGGTTCATCACGCTCGTCGAGTCCTCCGGGCCGGTTCTCAAGGTGCTCGATGCGGAATTGGGCGGCGGCACCCGAACGGCCACTGGCACGGAGCGGGTCGGCGGCACGGAGTGGACCGTGACGACCGGGCGCCGGGGCGAGGCGGCCTGGTTCCGGACGGACGGGACCGATGGCGGGGTTACTTTCCTGATCACCGGGACGGCCACCGCGGACGACTTCCGGACACTGGCGCAAGCGACCGCAGCGGCCTGACTCGGCCGCCTGCGTCACTCGCGCCGACTCACCCACGGGCCCAGTGCAGCAGGTCCTGCACCGGCCAGGTGTTGACGATGCGTTCCACCGGCACCCCACATTCCTCGGCCCGCGCGCAGCCGTAGGGCTGCCAGTCGAGCTGGCCCGGGGCGTGGCCGTCGGTGTCGATGCTGAACAGGCAGCCGGCCTCGACCGCCCGACGCAGCAGCCGGCGGGGTGGGTCCAGTCGCTCGGGGCGGCTGTTGATCTCCACCGCCACGCCGTGCTCGGCACACGCCGCGAACACCGCATCGGCGTCGAACTTGCTCTCCGGACGGACGCCGCGCCCGCCGGTGACCAGCCGGCCGGTGCAGTGCCCGAGGATGTCGGTGTACGGGTTCTCGATGGCCGCCAGCATTCTGCGGGTCATCGTGACCGGATCCGAGCGCAGCTTGGAGTGCACGGACGCGACCACGATGTCGACCCTGCCCAGCAGGTCCTTCGTCTGGTCCAGCGTGCCGTCCTCGTTGATGTCGCACTCGATGCCGGACAGCAGCCGGAACCCGCCCGCGTGCTGGGTCAGCTGCTCGTCCAGCGTGGCGACGATCTCCAGCTGCTTCTCCAGCCGTTCCGCGGTCAGCCCGTTGGCCACCGTGAGCCGAGGCGAGTGGTCGGTGAGCGCCAGGTACTCGTGACCGATCTCCACGGCGGTGACCGCCATCTCCTGGATCGGGCTACCGCCGTCGCTCCAGTCGCTGTGCGCGTGCAGATCACCGCGCAGCGCCTCTCGGATCTGCTCGCCGCCGTCGACCAGCGGTCCTGCGGTGGGCTCGAGGTCCGCCAGGTAGTCCGGGATACGCCCGGTCAGCGCCTGCGTGACGACCGCGGAGGTCTTCGGGCCGATGCCGGCGAGGTCGGTGAGAGTGCCTGTGCGCGAACGCTTCTCGATCTCGTCGGGAGAGAGTCGGCCGAGCGTGACGGCGGCGGTGCGGAATGCCTTCACCCGGTAGGTGGGCGCCTGCTTGCGCTCGAGCAGAAAGGCGATCCGTCTCAATGCGGCGACCGGATCCATCGGGGCAGGCTATCGGGTGCCTCTTGCTGGCCGGGCACGATGGGTGAACTCCTGTTGTGCTGGGTCCGAACATTGTCAGACTCGTGGGGAGTGAGCCGATGGACCAGCCGGCGCCAAGGATCGCGGTCGTCACCGGAGCAGGCAGCGGCATCGGTGCCGCGACCGCCTTGGCTCTTGCCGGTGACGGGTGGCAGGTGGCGCTGGCCGGCCGACGGCCCGAAGCGCTGGAGGCGGTGGCGTCGCGCGGCGCCGGGCTTGCCGGCGGAGTTGATCCCGTCCCCACCGACGTCACCGACGAGGCGTCGGTAACGGCGTTGTTCACCCGCACCGCGGCCCGCTTCGGGCGGGTTGACCTGCTCTTCAACAACGCCGGGATGTCGTTGCCGGCCGGCGACCCGGACGAGATCAGCCTGGCGGACTGGAACGCGATCGTCGCGGTCAACCTCACGGGCGCGTTCCTGTGCACCAGGGAGGCGTTCCGGGTGATGCGCCGCCAGGACCCGCAGGGCGGTCGGATCATCAACAACGGCTCCATCTCCGCGCACGCGCCGCGGCCCGGTTCGATCGGCTACACGGCCAGCAAACACGCCATCACCGGCCTCACCAAGTCCACCGCCCTCGACGGCCGGCCGTACGACATCGCCTGCGGGCAAATCGATATCGGTAACGCGGCGACCGACATGACCACCCGGATGGCACACGGGCTGCAGCAGGCGGACGGATCCATTCGCACCGAGCCGCGGATGGACGTCACGGATGTCGGCCGGGCCGTGGTGTTCATGGCCGGTCTGCCGCTGGATTCCAACGTCGCGACGATGACGGTGATGGCCACGAGGATGCCCTTCATCGGGCGCGGCTGAGTCCGCGAAACAAGGGCGAGCCGCCCGCTGACACCGCGGCCCTGCCCTCGCTGTGATGACATTCACCCGTGGCTCGTCCGCCGCTCGTGTGATCCTTGTGGAGACGCGTGTGGCATCGTCACATCCACTCGTCACATCCACTCACATCCACTGGTCACATCCACTGCTGGAGGCGCGCAGATGCTCCGTCCCATGCTGCTCGGGAAGATCCACCGGGCCACCGTGACCACCGCGGATCTGCACTATGTCGGCTCCGTCACCGTCGACGCAGACCTGTTGGATGCCGCGGATCTGTTGCCCGGCCAACAGGTGGACGTCGTCGACGTCACCAACGGCGCCCGACTGACGACGTACCTCATCGCCGGCGAACGCGGGCGTGGCACGGTCGGCATCAACGGCGCGGCCGCGCACCACATCCATCCGGGCGACGTGGTGATCATCATCGGCTACGGGATGCTCGAGGATGCCGAGGCCCGTACCCGGGCGGCCCGAGTCGTCTTCGTCGACGCCGACAACCGCATCGTCCAGCTCGGTACCGACCCCGGCGACGTCCCGCTGGGTTTCGGCCTGATGCCGTCAGGGATAGGTCGCTCCTGAATGGTGGCCCGCGGCCTCGATCGCCGGCCCGCTTCAGGACACGGCATTGTCCGCGCTGCGCCGCAGGGCGTCCTCGACGCGCTGCCTCGCGCCGTCCAGGAATCGGGTGCAGACGACGGCCAGGTGTTCGCCGCGTTCCCACAGTTCCAGTGATTCGTCCAGCGAGAGGCCACCGGCCTCCAGGCGCGCCACCACCGATGCGAGTTCGTCGCGCGCCTGCTCGTAACTCGCGGCGGCGTCCGGTCCGGTGCCCGGGTTTGGCGCTGCAGGGGTTGGCATTGCGGGGGTTGGTGCGGTGTCCTTGCTGTTCTGCGACTGGGTCATATCAGTCCCCCTGCTCTGTCTCGGCACCCGCGCTGCGGGCCAGCACGGCACCGTCGGCGACCCGGATGCGAAGGTCCGCACCTGCCGGTGCGTCGGCTACCGACCGGACGATCCGGTGGCCGGCCTGAACGACGGCGTACCCACGGGCCAGGGTCGCCGCCGGTCCCAGCACGGCCAATTGCGCTCGGCGATGGGTGACGTCGCGGTCGATCCGATCCAACGACGCGACGATCAGCGCCCGGCCGCGTTCCCGGAGCCGTTCGAGATCGGCCGAGCGGGCGGCGATCGGGGAGAGCGGATCGGCCAGCACGGTCGCGGAGGTCAGTCGCTTGAGCCGGGCTTCCTCGGTCGCCACCCAGCCCGCCAGTGCACGGCGGGCCCGGCCGCGGAGCTGATCGACGTGTCGCAGTTCCGCGGCGGCATCCGGCACCACCCGCTTGCCCGCGTCCGTCGGGGTCGAACAGCGCACGTCGGCGACGTCATCGACGATCGGATGATCCGGTTCGTGACCGATGGCGGAGACCACCGGAGTACGGCACGAGGAGACCGCCCGGCACAACGTCTCGTCCGAGAACGGCAGCAGATCCTCGACACTCCCGCCCCCGCGAGCCAGCACGATCACCTCGACGTCGGGGTCCGCGTCCAGCCTGGCCAACGACTCCAGGATCTGCGACACGGCCAGAACGCCTTGCACGGCAGGGTTTTCCACCCGGAACCGGACCGCCGGCCAGCGGGCACGGGCATTGGCCAGCACGTCGGACTCGGCGGCGCTGGCCCGCCCGGTGATCAAGCCGACCGCTGCCGGGAGGAACGGGAGCCGCTTCTTGCGTTCGGGTGCGGTCAGTCCCTCGGCGGCGAGCAACCTGCGCAGCCGTTCCAGCCGGGCGAGCAACTCGCCGAGCCCCACCGGGTGCATCTCGTCGACCCGGAATGTCAGCGACCCGCGCGCCGGGTAGAACTCGAACCTGCCATGGACCACCACTCGGGAACCCTCGGCCGGCGGCGCAGGCAGCGCGGCCAGCACCGACCTGGCACACACCACCGACAGCGACATCGGCACGGCAGCGTCCCGCAGGGTGAGGAAGGACATCTGCGATCCGGCCCGAACCGACACCTGCGCGATCTGGCCCTCCACCCACGCCGCCGGCGCCTTCGTCACGTACTCGACCATTCGCTGGGCCAGGGCACGCACCGGCCACGGGTTCTCCCGGGTGGTGTCGGCGGCCTTCACCGGCGGCGCGGGTCGGGTCGAGGCTGCCGACCCGGCGGGGTTGCTCACGATTCTTGGTGCTCCAGGGTGACCAGCCGGTTGCTGAGCAGGGTGAGGAACGGGGCCCGGTTCTCACCGGACTGTTCGTGGTCGAGCAACGACTGGACCTCTTGCGCCGACAGGCCGCGCAGGTAGCCGCGCACCTGGGCCAGCGTCATCCGGTCGTAGTCGGGCAGCGCGGACGGCCCGTCGTCGGCTTCCTCCGCCTCTTCTGCGATTGACGCCGGGGCCTCGCCGTTGGCGGATCCGGCGTCAGCGGTCGCCGCAGGGTCGCCGCTCAGCGGTGGCTCGTGGGCGGGGTCATCGGCGTCGGTACCGGTTGGGGCAGTCGCCGCGGCCGGAGCCTCCGCGGCGGCTGCGGGCACGGTGTCGGCGGACGGGTGGACCAGGCCCGGGGCCTTGGGCCGAGCAGCGTCCGGCACATCGTCCCGGTCGTGGGCGGGCTCTTCGTCCTTCCGCTGGCCGTCCTTGGCCTGTTTGGTCTTCTCGTCCTTGGGTTTGGCCGCCTTGTGCTTGCTGTCCTGGTCCCCGGCCGGCGCGTCCGCATCCGACGGAGCCAACCGGGTCGAGCGCGCGAGCGGGGTGACCACCGGAGCCTTGCCACCCTTGGCGACCCTGACGGTTCCGGCCCGTGCCGCACCGGCCCGTGCCGATCCCGCGCCGCCCGGCTTCGCACCGCCCGGCATCGCGGGGCGGGTCGGCTCCTTCGGGCGCGAGCCGGCCGCAACGGGAGTGGCGGGCGGCGGCTCGTCGTCGAATTGCGCCCACGGCGGGTTCTCCTGCGGGCCACCGAGCACTCCGCTGAGGAGTTCGTCGCCCTTGGTGGCGAGATCCGCGATCTCCTGCTGGACTTTCATCGACAGCTGCATCGCCTTCCCGACGAGGGTCACCGGCAACGCCGGAATCTCCTCGGGCAGCGAGCGCACCAGGTCGATCCCGCTCGCGACAATGCCGGCGGCAACCCGCAGTGGGGTGGGCAACGTGAAGGCCATGTGCCCAGCCTGCCTTATGCCTGATCCGTGCGACACCCGGACAGGCTGCGATGCTCTCGTCGTCCGCCCCGAACGCCCACTCAGCCCGGCTCCGCTCGGCCTACCTCGAGCGGACCGCCCTACCATGAGCACATGAGTGCCCGCACCCCACAGCCCACCCCCGAATCCCCCGCCGGGGACGTTGCGGGCCCGACCCGGCGCGTGCTGCTGGCCAGTCCCCGCGGGTACTGCGCAGGCGTGGACCGCGCCGTGGTGACCGTCGAGAAAGCGCTGGAGCAGTACGGCCCACCGGTCTACGTGCGCAAACAGATCGTGCACAACAAGCACGTCGTGGCCGGCCTGCAGGCCCGCGGCGCGATCTTCGTCGAGGAGACCGACGAGGTCCCGGAGGGTGCGCTGGTCGTCTTCTCGGCGCATGGGGTGTCGCCCGCGGTGCACCAGCAGGCCGCCGACCGGCAGCTCCGGGTGATCGACGCCACCTGCCCGCTGGTCACCAAGGTGCACAAGGAGGCCAAGCGGTTCGCGGCCGACGACTACGACATCCTGCTGATCGGTCACCGCGGGCACGAGGAGGTCGAGGGCACGCACGGCGAGGCGCCGGAGGCGATCCAGCTGATCAACGACCAGGCCGATGTGGACAACGTCACGGTTCGCGACCCGGAGAAGGTGATCTGGCTGTCCCAGACCACCCTGTCGGTCGACGAGACCCTCGGCACCGTCGACCTGCTGCGCAAGCGGTTCCCGCTGATGACCGCCCCGCCGAGCGATGACATCTGCTACGCCACGCAGAACCGGCAGGAGGTCGTCAAGCAGATCGCCCCGGACTGCGACCTGCTGCTGGTGGTGGGTTCGCGGAACTCGTCGAACTCGGTGCGGCTCGTCGAGGTGGCCCTGCAGGCCGGGGCCCGCGCTT
>JBBQJM010000207.1:0-7345 GCA_038325895.1 Mycobacteriales bacterium | reverse complement strand
CCCGACGCGGATGTCCGGATGTCGGATGGGAGAGGTTCGCGCGACGTTGAACCCCCGCCCGTTCCCCGACGTTCCCCCGACGACGGCTGTGACAGTCCAAGTATTGATTGTTCGCATCGGAAGCCAGCACTGCCAGTCCCTGTTCGAGGGACCGAAGGCACCCCAGTATCACTGTGTGTGCCTGCCGTACGCTGGGGACTGCGCCATCCGAGAAATGGCCGCACCAATGGCCCCGTTACGGTGATTTCTCGATCAACCCTCGGCGTGCGCGCTACCGGTATGGGTGACCCGTGGTGGGGCAGCCCGATATCGTGAACGCATGGTGAGGGCCTCGAGGCCGCACATGCCGGGATACGGGTTGCTGCCGGCCGATCAGGGCAGCGGACTGCTCCCCTGGTCGTGGGCGGAGCGAAAGCTCCGCGAGAGCCACGATTACTGGGTGGCGTCCAGGTGGCCGGACGGCCGTCCGCATCTCACGCCGGTGTGGGGCGTGTGGGACGGCGGACTGTTCTGGTTCAGCAGCTCAGCAGGCTCCCGCAAGGTGTACAACCTCTTGGCCGACGCGCGCTGCAGCGTCGCCGTGGACGACGCACTCGATCCGGTGGTCGTCGACGGCCACGCGGAGGTCAGAGCGGACGCCGACGACCGGCGGAGATACCTCGACGCAATGAATGCGAAATATCAAGTCGCATATGGCCTCGACTTTCTGGACGGCGTCAGAAACTTGTGCCTGCGAGTGCGCCCGGTCAGCGCGATCGGCCTGCTGCAGGATGATTTCGCCGGCTCGCCCACCCGGTGGTCGTTCACCGCGGAGTGATCATTGTAGGAGTGTGGATCTTTCGGCATTTCCAAGTATTTCGCCGACGCGCATAGCTGGCAGCGCCCAGCGCTGCACCCAGCACCGTGGCCACCACTGTAGGACGCCATGGAAGCCCACGTCCGACGGCCGCTATCACGGTGCCCAGCAGGCTGCTCAGATCCGGCGTGTCCACGTTATGTCCATCAGCGCCCAACCGGACCTACTCGAACACTCCCACGAACACCTGTTGCGCGAGCACCATGGCCAACCGCTCCGCATGACGAACCCGCAGGCCGCATGCACCGCGAGACCGATGATCAGCGGGTCAGCGCCTGAGCTGCGGTCACCGGCCCGCGTGGAGTGAACCATCCGGTCAGCGGGCCGAGGGCGGCAGCGACGGCCACTGCGGCAGCCACCCCGAACCGGGGTCGCGACTGCTCGATCTCGGCCGGTCTGTTCGGTGGTATCCGTCGGATTTCCACATCTGTGCTCCTCGAGCCGGAAAAGCCCTCCTCCTCATCTCCGGGAAAGGAGTTCAGGAGTTTGAATCTAGCGCGTCGATTTCAGGCTTAGATGCGGTGATGTAAAGCAACCCGCGTCATTGAGACCCGGGTTGTCACTTCGAGCTTCCGATAGGTGGCCGAAACATGCGACTCCACGGTCCGGCGGGAAACTCCAAGTACGTTCGCGATCTCGGCGTTGGTCTTGCCCTCGGCGACCAACCGGACGACTTGGCGTTCGGTGCGAGTGAGAGCTGCCACTCCGAAGCGCGATCGCGGCGTGGTGGACTGCGCCGTAACCCTCATGGCCGCGCAGATGGCGGCGTTAGCGTCGGCACCCATCGCCGACCAGCGTTTCGTAGCGGCGTCCGCGAGCCGGTCTGCATCGACGGCCCGACCACGGATCTTCAGCAGGGACGCCGCATCAGTGAGCGTCGCCGCTGTGAGTGGCTTCAGCGGCGTGCGCGCGGCAAGTTCGGCGGCTCGGACAGCACGGTCTGCGTCACCATCCCGCCAGGCTGCTGCGACGTCTGCGACCAGTCGCGTCCTGACTGTTCCCGCATCCGTCGCCAAATCGGCCAGCACCGCTGCCACCTCAGCGGACCGGGCTGCATGACCGGTGTGACTGGCCAGCCGGGCAAGTGCGGCTCCGAATCCAGGCAGCGGCGAGCGCATATCGTTCGCGACAAAGACCTCCCATACCTCGGCCAGCACGGAGTAGGCCATATCGATCCCTCCACGGCGCTCGTGCAGTTCTGCTGCCGCGAGGCATAGCTGCTCGAATCCGAGCTGTGCTCGGCCTTTCGCCAGCCAATGCTGGGCGGCACCGATTCGTTCGGCGGCGAGGTCATCCGCACCCCGATGCAACGCGATCTGTGCGAGGAAGGCGTTGCACCACACGGCGATTCCGAAACCGTCAACGCCGTCTGCGTAGCTGAGGGCGGCTTCAGCAGCCGCCGCGGCATCGTCAAGTTCGCCGATCCGGAGGGAACCGAACGCGCTGATCGCGTCGTAGGCCGGCACCGCCCATGCCGACCCGTAGCGAATGGCCTGCTCGCGGCCCCGTCGGGAGGTTGCTGTCAGGAGGTCGAATTGGTCGGATTCGAGGTAGGCGAGGGCGGCGATGAACCAGGGTTGGAAAGCGTGGGAGTCGTTGTTCTCGGGTTGGTCTGCGAGTTCCACGATTTCGCGGGCGCGTTCACAGGCTTGGTCGAGGCGCATTTTGTAGAGGTCCAGAAAGCAGAGCACCGCGCCGCCGGCGACCTGGGCGGCTTTGTCATGGGTGTGGCGGCCTTCGGTGACGGCGCGTTGGCCGGCGTCACGAGCGCCGGCGTGGTCGATCACCAGGAATCGGGCGAAGGCGACTTCGCCTTGCACCCTGGCTTGGAGGCACGGATTATCGGTGAGCGTCGCGCAACGCTCCATCTCTGCCGCGGAGATGTCGGCCCTGCCCTGCATGAATGCGGTGAAAGCGAGCTCGCGGTGGAGGCGCGCCTGCACCGCTGGTGCTAACGGTTCTCGCAGCAGGGCCCGGCCGAGCGCGTCAGCTTCGGATGCTCGACCGGCACCCGCCAGGGCCCGGACCTTGGCCAGCAGCAGCTCCGGTTGCGGTTGCTGGTGGCCTGCGGCTATCGCGACGTCGCACAGCCGCAATGCTGCCTCGGGGGCGGTCCCCACGATCTCTTGAGCCGCGTAGTACAGCCAGATCACGGCCTTCTGATCTCCCGGCCTTGCGCCTCGGGCGTAGTGCTCGGCGACGGCGAGTGGGGAGGCGCCCGCCGTGGTCAGCACCCGGGCGGCCTCCATGTGGAGCGCCGCTCGGGTGGCAGGGACCATTTCGGCCAGTACCGCCTCGCGGTGCAGTTCGTGTCGAAAGGCGAAGCCCGCCGAGGTGGCCAGCACGACTCCGGCTGCCATGCCGGCCTCAAGATCCGCGAGCAGATCCACTGTGCGTATCCCCGCCATCGCGGCCAACAGAACAGGATCGATCTCGTGGCCGAGGATGGCCGCCGTTTGGAGTGTCCGCAGTGTTGAATGTTTCAGCTCTCGTACGAGTGCGACGACGCCGTCGGCAGCGGCCGGTGCGCCGGCCTTGAGTGCATCCAGGATTGCCAGTACAAGCAGCGGGTTCCCGGCGGCCCTGTCCACGGCGTCGGCAACCTGGCAGGTCGGGGCATTTTCGAGTGCCGCACCTGCGAGGGCGCGAGCGACCTCTGGAGCGAGTGGACTCAGATCGAGTCGGGGTGTGTCGAGGCTGGCCAGTGCGCGGTGCACCTCGGTACCCATGGGCACAGGGCGGGTGGTGAGTAGCAGCAGGAGAGGGAGGTCAGCGGCGCGCCGCGCAATTGCGCGTAACCAGAACAGAGTTGTCAGGTCCGCCCAATGGAGGTCTTCGATCGCGAGCAACAATGGCGCGCGGGCACACTCGGACTCCAGCACCTCCAAGAGTCCATCTGCCAGCAGAGAGCTCTCCGCGGTGCCGGCACCGGCCTGCAGGAGGGTGCGTATTCCCACCGAATGCCACGAATTGGCGTCGATCTGCCGATCGAAGGCACGCAATGGTCCGCTCAGTGCTCTTTCAACCTCGAGTTGCTCGCAGCGGCCGACGCGAGCCGAGACACCGGCAGCGGCGGCGAGACCAGACGCGGCCTCTACCAGTCGTGTCTTGCCCATTCCCGGCTCACCGGTGATCAGCAGCGCCCCGCCGGCACCATTTGCCGCGCTGCGCACCAGCAGCCTCAGACGGTCGATCTCCGATGCGCGTCCGACCAGCGGGACACTGCGAGTACCCACAATCGATGAACACTATCGGTGCGGCCCTGCCGGTCCGAAACGGCGTTGCCTTCGCTGCGTGGGCGCCCACTCGCTGGATCGGTTGTCGTCCGTTACCAGGCGTTGAGCGTCACGTCAGCCAAACGGACCGGGAGAATCAGGGCGGGGAGGGCCGGAGGTCGTCGGGGGTTGACCCAGACCGTCGACCGGACCGGAGAGATCGGGCTGGATCACCGATGGTCCTGTGCTCAGCGGGTCGAGCGGCAACCCGCCTCCACCGGGCCGGATAAGTCCCAGGTTGTCCATGAAGAATGGCGGCTGTTCGACAGCCAGCGTCGGTGGCCCTGGAGGTGCATCCACTGACTCCACTGGCTCGCTGAAGTCGCTACAGCCCAGCACGTTGCACGAGGCTGCCCGAACCTGGTATCGGCCCGTAGGGAGTCCGTCCGATCCCCCGACCGAGAAGCTGCTCGGGAAGGGTCCGGGTGACGTGAACACGAAAGGGTCGCGCTCCACTGGGTGGCCGTCCGAATTGGTCAGTTGCGTCAGTTCGATACGCGCCGCGGTATCGGCGTTGTACGGATCCGTCGCAGACACCGTCAGCCCGGTGTGCGATGCGGCCAGCGCCTGATATTCCTTGATCAACGCTGAGACGTCTGTGGGCGCCCCCGGCCGGATATTGGTGATCTTGCTCGGAGGCATGAACGGGGAGCAGAAAGCCTCATTGCAGGCGCGAACCGTGAAGGTGCCGACGAAGGGTCCCGTTGGGGTAAAGGAATGTTCAATGGTGTTCGAGGGCAGGCTCGTGATGCTTTCGATTGGGTGAACTGAGTCACTGATGTCGAAGATTTTGATCTCGTAGCGGGACTCAGTGGAGGACCGATCGTCCCAGCGGACGACTATCGAGCTGTTTTCTGCGGCGCCGTACTGGCGCAGCCATTCAGCGGGCAACGGGGTAAAGGTGTCTTCGAATGCACTCTCCATCTCGGGTAGTAGGGCGTCACCGACTGCTTCCCAACCCAGGTCGTTCGGGTGGGCCATTCCTGCGCTGATCGCGGATTCCTCGGCCGACGCGAAGCCGACTACCGCACCGACCGCACAGCCGAGCGGAAGGAGCGCAATGTTGACGATGGTTCCCAGACCGCAGCCGATCGCGGCGGCGCCGGGCGTGTTCAATGCTGCCTTAAGCAAGCTCAATTTGACCCGGGTGCCGTCGGGGTCGTCCGGATAGTCCGGAAAAGTGTTTCCCTCATCGGTGAGCGCGGTGTTGTTGCGCTGGGTCCAGGGCTCGGACGCGCAGGGTCCGTGCGATTCGAAATTGGCCACGTGAGCGTCGACGACCGTCCATTGTGGTCCGACGGTGTCCTCGTTGGCGCGTTCGGCGGCGGTGTCCACGCGTGCGTTCAAGGCGGTGAGCAGGTTGGTGTCGAGCCATTCAGCCTCGTCGGTGTCGATGAACCCGAACAGGTCGCCGGCCGTGGCGCCGTTCAAGCCGCCGCAGTAGTCACCGACGTCGTTCTTGAGACCGGCCCCGTATTGGGTGATCAGCACTTGGCCGATTGGTCGCCTCTGTTCCGCGAACCGATCCAGCGTCTTGGCGAGCGCATCGTAGCGGTCAAGCACCGCGTTCCACCCGGGCACCCGTTGCCGTAGTTTGTTGTATTCGTTGTCGTCGAATGGGTTGAGGGTCGGGTTGCGTGGCGGAAGGCCGTCATCGTCGAGCGCCTCGGAGAGCCTGGACTCGTCGATACATTCCTTCGGCGCGAGGGATGCAAGGGTTTCGTCGTCGGGGTCGATGCCGGCAAGGTCGACTGGTAGTCCTCCCGATATGCAGGCACCAACTGCGGACGCGAACCCGGCGTCGTTTCCACCGATTGACATGGCAAGGAGGTCTACCGGCTGCTTCGAGCCATTCCCGAACAGCTCACTGATTCGCTCGTCGACCTGCTCGAGCTGGGCGGGCTCATGGATTTCTGTCCACCGATCCGTCCGCTCGCCGTCAATGTCACCCTTCTCGCCGTCGCCCCATGGAGTTTCCTCTCCCGCACCGGGGGCCTGACCGGGAGGCCTGCCGGTCACGTGCTCGATGAGCGACCCACCACAAGCAACGAATATAAGGTTCATGTCGAATGACTCGTACTTGTTCTGCAACGCACGAAATGCCCTTGGGATACCGGCGTTGTCGCTGCGATGGCACCCGGCCATGCCGTCAGTTGGGCCCCACATTTGTGCCAGGTTGGCCGGTCTGCCGAGCGGGTCCCGGTTGCCATCGCTGTCTACTGGAATGTCGACTGGGTTGCCCTCGCCGGAGGCGTACGAATCGCCCACGCCCCCGACGACGAACGTCAGCGACCGATTTGGGGTGATAAAGGTCGCGTCGCCAGCGACGGTCCTTATCGGTCCAATCAGAGATCCGAGGGGCGTATTCAAGATGACGGTATCGGTATCGAGAGGCACGGAAGGAGCCGGACCGACAATCCTGTCACCGATACTCGGTCGGACGTTCAGGGCGCCCCTCGTGCGGTCGTCTACCGTGACCCACCCCGCCAGGACCACCTCATCGGCGGACGCCGCCTGCGCCCGCCGGATCACCGCTTCGCTCTGGAGATCCGCCGAGAAGTCGTGACGAGCGCCGTCCGCCAGGGTGATTGCGCCACTCACCGTGTCCCCACCGAAGGCCAGGTCCGCGATCGCACCGTCGCTCGAAGCAAGTCTCAGTCGGTCGGCTGGTTCGTCGGTCACGAACCACTCAGAGATGGTGCCGCTGTCGGACACCAGCACGGTGATGCGCTCAGGGTCGCGAGAGATACCGATCAGGGCGTCGGTGCCGGCGACTTCACCGCCGAACTGTCCCGCATGGTTCGACGGGGTATCGTCGCCGGTGCACCCCGCCGCTAGCGCTAGCGCGATGAGGCCCACCGTGAGCATGGTGATGATCCAGCGCCGGGACCACGGGCTGTTCGCCGGTTTGATGAGAGTGGCCATTGTGTCTGTTCTCCTGCCCGTCCGGTTATGGGAGCGAAAGCCGATGGTGTCCCACATTGGTTTCGAAGAGGTACGTCGCTCAGCGGGATTCGGTTCGCGTCAGGTCGGCGGCCCCGCATGTTCGGTATTGATGTTGAACGTGCCACCGTCGGAAACCGTAAACACCTGCGAAACCTCCACCGGGATCGGGAAGTTGCCGTCCAGGACGCGCATCACCGCGTTCTGCGCATGCACGCGCACCGTGATCCGCGACGTGGGGATCGCGCTACTGATGGTCGCTTGACCCGAC
>JBBQJM010000206.1:0-7379 GCA_038325895.1 Mycobacteriales bacterium | reverse complement strand
CCTGGCCGCCGAATTCGGGTTGCTGTCCAGCAGCGACGTCGCGGAGATGTCCGGGTCCGCCGCCCGCAACGCCGGGGCCACCGCCGCCCGGTGGCGGGCCGCCGGCCGCATCTTCGCCGTCACCAGCGGCGGCAAGGCGGCCTTGTTCCCCGGGTTCCAGTTCGACGCCGGCGGGCAACCCGTCCCGGTCATCGCCGACATCCTCACCGCGCTGGCCGACCGGTTGGATCCGTGGTCGCTGGCGTTGTGGTTCACCGGCGACAATCCTCGCCTCGGCGGGGTGCGCCCGGTCGACGCAGTGAACAGCGAGCCGGACGCGGTCCTCGCCGCCGCCCGGGCGCTGGCCGACGACCTGACGTGAACCCGGTACCGCACAGCAGCAGCCGTGTACCGCAGCCCACCCCGGTCCCACCGTTCCCGCCGGATGCCGACCCGCTGATCGGCGTGTGGCCCGCCGGAAAGGACATCGTCCGGGTGTACGACGCGCTGTACAGCCCCCGCGGATTCTGGACCGGCACCACCCGGCCCGGCCGATTCCACCCATTCACCCCGACCGGGGCACCAGGTCCGGTCCCGGTGCTGTACGGATCGGACCGGCTCGCCGGCGCCGTCTCCGAAACCGTGTTCCACGACGTGACCGTCCGGGGCACCAAACACGTACCCCGCGCCACGCTGCGCCGGAAACTGGCCATCGCCCTGGCCGCCGCCCGGGACCTGCGAGTGGCCGACCTCACCGGTTTCGGACTGCGCCGGCTCGGCGCCACCCGCGCCGAAATCATCGACTCCGACCCGCGCAGCTACCCGCACACCGCCAGCTGGGCGCACGGCCTGCACGCCCACCGCGAGCACCTCGACGGCATCCAATGGGTGTCCCGGCAGTACGACACCGCGCTCGCCCTGATCCTGTTCGGTGACCGCGTCCAGGAAACCGAACTCGACATCGCCCCGAGGGCGATCTCCATGCCGCTGGCCCTCGGTCTCGGCTTCGACAACGTGCAGGAGCTGGCCGACCAGGCCGACATCACCATCACCTGAAACAGAGTGCAGCGCAGCCCTTCACGCTGAACATCCGACCCGTCAACTGCCCCACCGCGGGTCGATCTCTGCGGCATACCGATACCTCATCGCGCCCGTCCTCGAGCCGCGCGCGCTGTCGCTGCCTCTCCACCCGACGACAGAGAGCGCCATAAATCAGGCGCAAAAACGGTCCGTCGCTCGCCGACGATTGGCGAGTGGGCCGTGCAAGTAGGCGACGGTCCGCCCTTCCCGGAGAGCACTTTGTCGGAGGGAGCGGGTGGGACAAGGAGCATGGCCGGCGAGTGAAGAAGGGTGAGCGGGCCATCTGGATCCTCGCGCCACGTACCCGCCGCGTCGAGGAAGAAGCCGCCGACGGCAGCAGGACCAGCCGCACGATCGTCACCGGGTTCACCGCGGTCCTGGTCTTCAACATCACCCAGACCCAGGGCCCCGACCTGCCGAAGCCGCCCATCCGACCCGGCACCGGTGATGTGCGGCCCGGTGTCCTCACCGGACTGCGGGACCGCGTGACCGCCGCCGGACACACCTACCGCGAACAGGAGTCGCCTGACGCACGGCCGGAGAACGGCACCGGCACCCTCGGGCTACACCGGACCAGCCGGCAAGGTCATCGTCGTCGACCCACGATTGAGTCCGCACCAGAAGGCCAGCGTCATCGCGCACGAACTCGGCCACGTCCACGCCGGCCACGTCGACGCAGCACCCGGCGAGTATTAACAGCACCGTGGGCAGATGGAGACCGAGGCGGAGGCGGTCGCCTACATCACCTGCCGCAAAATCGGTATCGGTCGGGAGTCCAGTGAGGCCTTCTCACCCGCGTACATCGCCGGCTGGATGGCGCAGAAGGGCGCTGACATCCAAACCGCTCTCGGCAGGGCGGTCAAGGCTGCCGACACCATCCTCGACGGCGATTGGCCGGACAACGACGACAAGGGGAGTGCGCTTGTGACGGCTCGGGTGTACATCGAGGAGATCACCGATCCCATCACAAGCGAGGTGATAGCCTTCCGCGCCGCCACCGAGGCGGAGCTGGACCGCTTGGTCCAGGAGCATTTCGGGATCGACCAGGAGGACCGAGAGTCACGCTCAGGCGATCACTTTCGCGGCGGTGATTGTCTGGACGGTGGAGGCAAGTAAACCCGGCGACGTCCGCTGCTCCACCCGATCGCGGGCGTTCCGAGTCGGCCACGCCATCCCGCTGACCATCCCCATGCTCATGCTCACCGGTTGCTCCGCCGCACTGCCAGGCACCGCCCAGCCCCACCCGGCGGCCACCTTCCCCGTCGCCGGTGCCACTACCCTGCACCACCCGGCCACCGACCGGTTGACACCGTGGATGATTGGCCGATCGGCCCGGACCGATCAGCCGGACCGATCAGCCGGACCGATCGGCCCGGACCGATCAGGTGACCGGAACGATCGATTCTTCGTTGTCGCGCACCCCGAGTCGCGCCGCCGCAGTGTCCCCTGCGCGCGCGACAGGGACGAGGCCGACCGCGGCGCCGAGCCAGGTAGCCGGCATGTTGCCGTAGATTGTGTCGATGCTCGCGGTGGGCACCCGGTAGGTCTCGTGCCAGATGCCGGCGTCACCGGACTCACCGACCGAGCGGTTGAATTTCCGCCACGACTCCAGGTGCGGGTCGCGGTCGCGGGCGAACCGTTCCAGATCGGCGAACGACCGCCAGTACTGAATGACAACTGGAGTGGGTAACAAGCCCAGTCGGTAACCGAGCAGGCCCTTCTCGGGGTGCTGCTGCAGGTAGCTCAGCATGCGGCCATGGCGGTGAAGGCAGGCCACCATTGGATGGTTCCCACGGTTGTTGATGCGCATGCCGATCAGGAACAACACAATCTCGTCGCCCGCGTTGCTGAGGTCGGCCGTATGCCACCCCTTGTGCACCTGTGCCACTCGCACTCCTCGGTCATGTGCCCAATTCCGCCCAGGTGACCCACGGTCCCGCGTGCGGCAGTACCCGTCAATGCAATGGCAGCAGCGTCACCAGCCTCGAGAGCGCCATTTCTCCAGGTGCGGCCGCTCGACGCCAAGGGTGGTGTCATCGCCATGGCCGGGATAGACCCAGGTGTCGTCCGGCAGCACACCGAACACCCGATTCTCCAGATCGTCCACCAGGGACGAGAAGTTTTGTGGGGTAACGGTTTTCCCGGGGCCGCCGGGGAACAGCGAATCACCGGTGAACAGGTGCGGGTGTCCGGTGGGGTCGCGGTAGAGCAGCGCGACGGAGCCGGGGGTGTGCCCGCGCAGCGCGATCACCTCGAGAGTGCAGTCACCGAGCGGAACGGTGTCGCCCTGGTCCAGCGGGACGTCCGTCGGCACCGGCAACTGCGCCGCATCGGCGGCACCGGCATAGAGGTTCGCACCCGTCTGGCCGGCCACCGCGCCGAGCGCCTGCCAGTGGTCGAAATGCGCGTGGGTGGTGACGATGCTGCGCAGCCGCGGCCGGTCGGGGCCATCGCCGAGCAGATCGCTGATCCGCTGGTTGTCGTTCGCCGCGTCGATCAGCAGCCCGTCGCCGGTGTGCCGGCAGACCAGCAGGTAGGTGTTGTTGTCCATCGGGCCGACCGACAGCTTGGTGATGATGATGTCCGATAGTTCGCGGGTGGCCGGAGCGCCCTGCGGGTCGACGTGGCCGGTGTACTCGCTCATGACCGACACCGTAGCGAGCCGGGCCGGCACCCGCCGATGCTCGCGGGGACCGACCTCACCACGAGGGCAGGTCCGGGAGTGCGTCCTGGGTCCGCAACGCCGCGCCATCACGGCGCCCGGACAGCCAGCCCACCAGGTCGACGGCGCTGCCGGCGACCCGCGGCCCGCCGTCGCCGATGACGATGGGCTCCGCGCCGTCGGGCTCGAGGATCATGCCGCCGACCGCTCGGGTGCGGACGTAGGACCGCAGCAGGGCCCGCAGCAAACGGAGGGCCTGCGCATCGTCCAGCAAGTCGAGCCCGGCATCGGCGCCGAAATCGTGATGGTGCAACTCCACCTCGCCGAGCCGGGCGGCCATGATCACGTCCGCGGTGGTCGGGCCGCCGCGGCCGAGATCGACGGTGGCGCTCCAGGTCTGCGCCGGCGTCGCGGCCATCTGGTCGGCCAGTCGCCGCACCGCGGTCGCGAAATCGGCGGCGATGGCGGCGGTGTCGCACCGCGCGCCGGCCTCGATGTCAGCGACCCGCGCGTCGGGGGACGGGTAAGGAGTGCGCAGTTCGCCAACGGCGAGCCCGTCCAGGACGTTGCGGAACCCGTCGGCATTGCGGGCCAGATGGCTGACCACGTGGCCGACCGTCCAGTCCGGCAGCAGGGACGGCGCCGCGAAGGCGTCCGGGCCGGTGCCGCGGATGGTGTCGACCACGGCGACCAGTCGGGCGGTCGCCTCGTCGAGGGCAGCGATGGCGTCAGCGGGGTCGGCGGAATACCTCGATGGGGTGGTCACCGGCCCATCTTGCTGAACCGCCGCCCGTGGTGGCGACCGGGGGGGCTACAGAACCCGAGCGGGGGCTCACAGCGCGCAGGAGGACGGTCGGTGCCACTCGGTGACCACCCGGCCGTCCGGCAGTGGCCAGTGGTCGAGCACCAGGAACCCGGCGGAGCTCGCGGCGGTTCGCATGGACTCGTCGCTGACGATCGGCAGGAACTCGCCTGCGGTTCCACTGGCCGTCAGCAGCACGCAGGAACCCGCCGCTGGTCAGCCATTCCCCGTCTTGCCGCACCTGATCCCCGGGAGCCCCTGCGGGCGTGATCGCCCACGGAATCGGATCCCGGCCCGCCATCAGCCGGATAAGGTTGACCGAATTCGGGTTCTGCAGCCGGTGGCGGAAACCGAAGGCGACCAGTTCGTTTCCGCCGTGTACGGCGGTCAGCCGGTCCGCCGCGGTCTGGTTCGCGAGATCCCAGTTCGGTCCGGCTGACACAACGGCGGCATCGTCGGGCCGATCGACGGACCCGTCGTGCAGGTACTGGGTCATGACGCTCCGGCCGCTGGCCTCGACCATCCTCCCGAAGCCCGGGACAGCCGTACTCCATACCCCGATCGACGGACCCGGCATCGGCAGCAGTGGCGCTGCGGCAATCGCGACGACGGCGCCGACGGAGACGATGCGGAGCCCGCGACACCGAGCGGAAGCGAACCAGGTCTCGGGTACGGAGAACAATCCCCAACCTGCGCACACCGCCATCGCCGGAACAAGGGATGCGAAGAAGGCGGATCCTTCATTGTGCTCCCGATGGTCAGCATGGTGAAGGCCAGCGGCACCAGCAGCGCGGCCAACGGGCTCGGTCCGAACAGCACGAACACCGGTGTCGTGATCGCGGTTGTCAACGGCGATTGGAAGCTCGGTGCCTCGACAGATCATTCTCGGCGTGTCGCTCTCACTCTCGAGTGAATGTGTCGTCATTTCGGTCATACTTCGGTCGAACCACGACGCAAAACAGTGAACAGATTCACCACCGGGGATGGGCGGCCTCGGACCGATGCCCTGACAATTCCGCTGAGCCTTCCAACGAACGGTCGGACTGTGGCGAAGCAGAAACGGATCTTGGTGCTGGGTGCCGGGTTTCTCGGCGCCGCGATCACCCGGACTCTGGTCGATGACGGTTACGCCGTATCGGTTCTCACTCGGTCGACCCCGAGCACTTTTACCATGCGACAACTCCAAGGTGCGAGGGTGGTGGTCGCGGATGTCGGCGAGTTGGCGGTTCTGGCCGGGCTGAGTCCGGGGACCGACCACGTCGTCTACGCAGTGGGCGGATCTTCTCCGGCCGCATCCGATCTCGATCCAGCCAACGATGCGGCGACGGTGCTGGCTCCGTTGGTTCGGGTGCTTGAACTTCTTCGGCTGCGCCCGCAAACCGCCATCACCTATCTGTCTTCGGGCGGGACCGTCTACGGCAACGCCGATTTCATCCCGACCAGGGAAGATGTCGCACCGCAACCGATCAGTTCCTACGGAATCCTGAAGCTGACGGCCGAGCGCTATCTCGGAATGTATGCGCGGAATTTTGGTCTGACCGCGCAGATCTTGCGCATTGCGAATGTCTACGGCCCGGGGCAACCGGCCACCCGCGGGCAGGGGGTGGTGAGTCACCTGTTCCGATGCGCGATCACCGGCTGTCCGCTTCCGTTGTTCGGATCCCCGGCGAGTGTCCGTAACTACCTGCATGTCGACGACGTGGCCCGGGTCGTAGCGGATTTGGTCGGGCTCGACGAGGTGCCCTGTCCGCTGAATGTCGGCACCGGTGTGGGCCACACCGTCAAGGAAGTCGCGGACATCATCACCGGCGTGACGACCTTGCCGATCGCTATCGAACCCCTCAACGAGCGGATGTTCGACGTCACCGACAATGTTCTCGATTGTTCGGCGCTGGTCGGCCTCACCGGGTTCCGGGCCACTCAGCTGACCGCGGGACTCGAGCGGACGTGGTCCGTACTCAGCCAATTCCAGCAGGTCGACACCTTGCGCACTGCGCGCGGGCGCTTACAGACGGTGGGTTCCTGACTGCATGGGAAGAGCACGCAGCCTTTTGACGAGGTCAAGAGTACCGGCCGCTGGCAGCGTTCCGCCGATCGAGGGGCTGATCGGGGTGTGGGACGAGCCCGTCGTCGGGCAGCCCCCGACGGTGATCGGTGACCGGCTCGAAGTGTCGGGATGGGCACTCACCTCGGTGGAGGGTGTGAATCCCTACGTCAGCATCTATCTCGACGACGACTTCGTGCAGCGGGCCCCCGCGATCGCGTCGCGACCCGATGTTATGGCCGCGCTGGGTACCGAACGAACCGGTGGAGGCTGGTCGGCATTGATCGACGTCGCCGGTCGAACATGGGCGCGTGTGGAGGTCATCGCTGAGGACGGCGCCAACCGACGTTCGTTGGCCGTCGTACGGTCAAGCTGGACAAGGTCCCAGAAACGGCGCGGGCCGCTGGATCGCTCGACCTTCCCCTCGACGGCGACGCGATTGCCGGCCGGGTGGTGGAACTGGCCGGATGGTGCCGCTTTCCCGGATCTGAGACCGATGTCGTCGAGGTCCATGTCGACGGCCATCCGGCCGGGTACCTCCGGCCGGGTGATCCTCGCCCGGATGTGTTGGCCGCCACAGGCGGGTGGAGCCGGACCGCCCTGACCAGCGGGTTCAGGGATCTCGTGGTGGTCCCGCAGGGGCCGGCCGGCCGAACGGCAGAGATCTTCGTTCGCGTGCGGGCCACCGACGGCCGGGTCTGGCAGTCGGCGGCGGTCACCGTACGCGTCGACCGTCGGCCGGTCGAAACCATCGCCCATCCGCCGCTCGGAGTACCGGACTGGGCGGCGCGGCCGCTCCCGCCGACCGGCGG
>JBBQJM010000205.1:0-7405 GCA_038325895.1 Mycobacteriales bacterium | reverse complement strand
ACCGAGCAGTTCCCGGATCCGCCGGCTCGCGTCCAGCGCGTCGGCCTGCCGATCCAGCCGGTACAGCGCGGTGATCAACTGCACCCAGAACTGCTCGCGCAGCGGGTACTGCCCGGTCAGCGTGGTCAGCTCGCCGACGACGTCGGAGTCGCGGCCGCAGGCCAGATCGGCCTCGATACGTGCCTGCAGCACCACCAGCCGCTCCTCCTCGACGGCCACCGCGAACTCCGAGTCGAACCGCAATTCGGCCAGGTCGGCCAACGCCTGACCCGACCACTCTCCCAGCGCCGCACGGAACTTCGCCGAAGCCTCGGCATAGCGCCGGGTTCGGGAACAGTCCATTCCCGATCACTGCGGACTTCTGGAAGCGGCCGAGGTCGACGGCGTCATCGTCGACGATCAGCCGGTTACCCGGCGGCTGCCTGGTCAACAGGTGACGACCCGAGGCGGATCCCAACGTGCGGCGAAAAGGTGGACACGTGGACCTGCAGGCTCGGCGCGTACTCGGCGGGCCCCCCGCCCTCCCAGATCGCCTCGGCGATCGAGTCCGAGGACACCACCCGACCGCGGTTGACCAGCAACACCGCGACCAGTGCCTTCGGCTTCAGCCCTGGCACCGTCCGCAGCTCACCGTCCACTCGTGCCTCGAGCGGCCCGAGGATCCGGAAATCGACGGACGTCACCCGAGCAGCGTAACCAGCTCAGAGGTCCTGACAGCCTAGATCCGCAGGCCCAACACCCGGCTCTTGGTGAACGTCACGAAGCCGGCCCTCTCGTACAGCCGACCGGCACCGGTCGGAGAGTCCGCGTCGACGCCCAGTTCGGCAACGCGGTAGCCGGACTCCGCCAGGCTGGTCAGGGTCCGGGCCAGCAGAGCACTGGCCACGCCACGACCGCGCGCCGATCGCCTGGTACCGACCCTGGCGATGTAGCCGGTCCGATACCCGCGGTGCTCGGTGTCACCATGGAATTCCGATGTGAGCACGAACCCGGCGACCGGGCCGGAGGTGTGTTCCGGTCCGACCACTGCAACATAAGAATGGTCGGGTTGGAACGAGGTCGAATCGGCGGATTCCGCGCGCCAACGTGCGGCATCCATCGGGGAGAAACCCCAATGGTCGGCGAAGGATTCGTTGGACGCCAATCGGACGGCGTCGTCATCGACGTCCCGATAGGGGCGGATCACCATGCCGTCGGGCGCGGGTATCGGTGCCACCGGGTCGTCGAGATCGCGTCGCATCCGCAGGAAGTACCGCCAGGTGTCGAATCCGGCCTGACTGCCCACCGCCGCGGTTCCCGGGCGATTGCGCTCGGCCCAGATCTTCAGTTCCCCTGGGGCGCCGGGGTTATCGGCGTCGCGGATCTCCCGCGCGCGGTCGGCCAGATGATCGATCACCCGACGGCCGATGCCGCGGTGCGTGTGGTCGGGGTGCACTCCGCCCCACAATGACGCCTTCCATGTCGCGGCCGGCGCGCTGATCGACAGCGCCCCGAATGCCACCAGCGTGTCACCGTCAAGAACTGCAACGCTGCCGCGGGCGAGATCGATGGCGGGAGAGGACATTTCCTCTATCACTTCGGGCTCGTCGTAGGCCTCGTCAACCGGTTCACGGCGCTCCATCTCGGCCAGAATCGAGGTGACCGCCGGCGCGTCATCCGGACGGAGTGCTCGCAGGTGCAGCGTCGTCGGCATGACGGCAACCTAGCCCGCCGGACTCGTCGACTCGACCCATTTCCGCTCGCCGACACTTCGCCACGCGTCTCACGGCCGAAAACCACTTGCCCTAACCGGAGTCGTCGCGCAGTCTCTTGCTGATGCCGGAATCTGGTCCGGCCGCCGGGTGCCGCCCGGCCGGAGGGAAGGGGGACGTCGATGACCACGGTCTTTGTGCTGTCCGTGTGCCGGCCCGCTCTTTCCCTTGGCCTGGCTGTGCGCTGACGCTCCCGCCGCCCCGGTGGCGGAGCGCCCGCCGGCCGGGTGCCCCTCACCAGGAGATCCTCCAGTGCCACGCTTCCGCATCACTGAAACGCGAAACCTCACTGCGCTGTCCGACAACCGTGACGATGACGGCACCGACAACGGCTTCGACTACGCCTTTGACTACGCCTTTGACGACCTGCACGACGCCTTCGACACCGGACGTGAACCCCGGCGCCGATCGGGGAAGTCCCGCAGTGCGCCGCGTCTCGCCCAGGAAGGAAAATCGGGCCGGGCCCTCGTCGAGATCGACGGCTCGGAAACCGACGAATTCGACACGGACTCTGCCGCAACAGCTTTCGCCGAGCGACAGGAGTGTGCGCCGGCCGACGGCGATCCCGGCGCGCCCTATTCCAGCTACGACGTCGCCGGCCACGGTCCCGATCCGGCCCCGGACTGGCTGATCACCGAACTGTCCGCAAGGGACTACCCGCTCGGCGTGATCAAAACCGGCAAGGAGGCCGAGGTCAGCCTGCTCGAGCGACGAGCACCCGGCGGCGAGGGCTGCCTGCTCGCGGTCAAGGCCTTCCGCACCGCGGAGCACCGGATGTTCCACCGCGATGCCGGCTACCTGGAAGGCCGCCGGATCAAGCGGTCCAGGGAAACCCGGGCGATGGCCAACCGGACCGCCTTCGGCCGCGAAATGCTGGCCGGCCAATGGGCCACCGCCGAATTCCGCGCGCTGTCCATGCTGTGGACAGCCGGCGCCCGGGTGCCCTACCCGGTGCAGCTGATCGGGACCGAGATGATGATGGAGTTCATCGGGACGCCGGAGGGCGCGGCCGCGCCCCGACTGGCCGCCGTCGACGGCAGCACCGCCGACTTCACGGACCTCTGGCAAGACCTGGTGGCCAGTCTGGAGGTGCTGGCCGGGGCCGGCTACACCCACGGCGACCTCTCGCCGTACAACGTGCTGGTCGATGAGCAGGGCTGCGTGCTGATCGACCTGCCACAGCTGGTGGACCTGGTGGCCAACCCGCAGGGTGAGGAGTTTCTGCGCCGTGATTGCCGGCTGATCGCGGATTTCTTTCACCGCCGCGGGGTTCTGGCCGCGGACGCGGAGCTGTTGGCGTTGCATCTGGGATCGCTGGCCCGCCCCTGAGTCGACCCGGTCAGCGAGGTACGGTCTCGATCAGGACATAACCGACCGAAGGGAAAACCCGGTGAGCCTGGAACGACCCGTCGCACCCGATCCGTACGCGCTGCTGCCGGAGGTGCCGAGCTTCACCGTCGGCAGCCCGGACATCGCCGACGGAAAGCCGTTGGATCTGCTGTACGTGGTGGGACCGGACGGCCCCGGGGGCGGCAACCAGTCGCCTGAGCTGGCCTGGTCGGGGTTCCCGGAGGGCACGCAGTCGTTCGCGGTCAGCTGCTTCGATCCGGACGCCCCGACGCCGTCGGGCTACTGGCACTGGACCGTGGTGAACATCCCTGCCGATGTCACCGAGTTGTCGCGAAACACCGGCCGGGCGGACGGCAGCGGCCTGCCCCCGGGCGCCTTCCAGGCCAAGACGGACGGCGGCAACGTCGGGTACGAGGGAGCCGGGCCGCCGCAGGGCGACCAGGTGCATCGGTACTTCTTCGTGGTGCACGCGGTTGACGTGCCAACCCTGGGTGTCACACCGGATACCGGTGCCACCGCGGTTTCCTTCAACCTGGCCTTCCACACGCTGGCGCGGGCGATCATCACCCCGGTGTTCTCTTACTGAGCAACGCCCCCATCACACACGAGAACGCTCAGCCACGAGAACGCTCACACACGGAACGCTCACACACGAGAACGCTCACACACGAGAACGCTCAGCGGCGGGTCGCCGGACCTGCGCAGATCAGAGCCGGTTAGGGATCAGATTAGCCTGGGCGCATGCCTCATTTCGACCTGGTCGTCGTCGGGACCGGCTCGGGTAACTCCATCCCCGGTCGCGAGTTCGACCACTGGAAGATCGCGATCGTCGAACAAGGGGCATTCGGCGGCACCTGCCTGAACGTGGGCTGCATCCCGACCAAGATGTACGTCTACCCGGCCGACCTGGCCGAGGGCACCAGGCGCGGTGGCGAACTCGGCGTCCACGGCCGGGTCGAGTCCGTGAATTGGCCAGCCATGCGGGATCGCATCTTCGCCCGGGTGGACGAGATCGAGTCCAGCGGACGGGCGTTCCGAGAGGGCCCGAAGTGGCCCAACACCACCGTGTTCGCGGGCACCGGGCGGTTCACCGGTCGCAAGGCGATGACCGTCTGGTTGAACGACGGAGGCACCGCCGGGATCACCGCGGACCGGTTTGTCATCGCCGCGGGCGGCAGGCCCGTCATCCCGGACATCCCCGGGCTGGACGAGGACGAGATCGGCCAGGGACCGGTACACACCTCGGACACGATCATGCGGATCGAGAAGCTGCCGGAGCGGCTGCTGATCGTCGGCGGCGGCTACATCGCAGCGGAATTCGCGCACATCTTCGCCTCGTTCGGCACCAGCGTCACGCAGGTGGTCCGCGGGTCCAGGCTGCTCCGCCACCACGACACCGATGTCGCCACCACCTTCGCGGTGCACGCCGCGCGCCGCTACGACCTGCGGCAGGACACCGACGTGTGCGGCATCAAACCGGGCAGTTCCGGCGACGGCGGCCTCACGGTGCATCTGGAGGGTCCCTACGGCGCCGACACGATCGACACGGACCTGATGCTGCTGGCCACCGGTCGGGTGCCGAACTCGGATCTGCTGAACGTGCGGGCGACCGGCGTCACGGTCGACCCGCGCGGGCTGGTCGTCGTCGACGACTACCAGGAGACCGTCGTGCCCGGGATCTACGCGCTGGGCGACATCTGCTCGCACTATGCGCTCAAGCACGTCGCGAACCACGAGGCCCGGGTGGTCCGGCACAACTTGGCACACCCCGAGGCGCGGACGACGTCGGATCATCGTTTCGTCCCGGCGGCGGTGTTCACCGAGCCGCAGATCGCCGCGGTCGGCCTGACCGAGCAGGAGGCGCAGCGCCGCGGGATCGCCTACGTCGCGGGGCGACGGGACTATTCGGGCACGGCCGCCGGCTGGGCGCGCGAGGACACCAGCGGGTTCGTCAAGGTGCTCGCCGATCCCGAGACCGGCCTGCTGCTGGGCGCGCACGTCATCGGCCCCGAAGCGGCCACGGTGATCCAACCGCTGACCCAGGCCATGTCCTTCGGTCAGCGGGCCCATGATGTCGCGCGCGGGCAGTACTGGATCCACCCGGCGTTGAGCGAGGTCGTGGAGAACGCGCTGCTGTCATTGCCCAAGCCGAAACCCGCGAGGCGGCCCGGGGGGTAACACCGCCGGAGCGCCCGACCACCAGACGACCGGCGGGCGCCCGAACGCACCACTGAGCGGACAGGCCCGACGTCGGCAACCCACCCGGCGGGTGCGCGGCCTTACCGTGGTCTAATAGGCAAGGCTCACCTATCTGGCTCCGCTCACTGTGATGATCACTTCTCGAGGAGAACCATCGTGACCCGACGTCTCCGGCCGCTGCGGCTCGCCGCCCTGGCCACCTCCGCCGTGGCCCTGCTCGCCGCGTGCAGCTCCGGCAGTACCTCCTCCGGTGCGGCCACGACCGGAGCGGAATCTTCGGGTGCGAGCTCGTCGTCCGCAGGTTCGGGGGCGTCGAGTCCGGCGGCCACCAGCGCCGAGGAGCTGGTCGGCACCGGCACCGGGGGCCTCGTCATCTACAACGCGCAGCACGAGAACTTGACCCAGGCCTGGGCGGAGGAGTTCACCAATGAAACCGGCATCGCCATCGAGATGCGCAACGGCAGCGACAACGAGTTGGCCAACCAGATCGTCGCGGAGGGCTCCGGGTCACCCGCCGATGTATTCCTGACGGAGAACTCGCCGGGGATGAACATCGTCGAGCAGGCCGGCCTGTTCCGCCCGGTTGATGCCGCCACCGTCGCGCAGGTGCCGGCCCAGTTCAACCCCTCGACCGGAAATTGGGTCGGTATCGCAGCCCGCTCAACGGCTTTCGTGTACAACACCGATCTCCTGAAGGAGGCGGACCTGCCTGCGTCGATCATGGACCTGCAGGATCCCGCGTGGCAGGGCCAGTGGGCGGCATCGCCCAGCGGCGCCGACTTCCAGGCGATCGTCAGCGCCATCCTGCAGCTCGAGGGGTCCGACGCGACCTCAGCCTGGCTGGACGCCATGAAGACCAACGCCAGCGTGTACCGGGGCAACACCACCGTGATGAAGGCGGTCAACGCCGGCGAGATTCCGGGCGGGGTGATCTACCACTACTACTGGTACGGCGACCAGGCGAAGACCGGAGAGAACAGCAACAAGACAAAGCTGCTGTTCTGGGGCAACCAGGATCCCGGTGCGTTCCTCAGTGTGTCCGGCGGTGGCGTGCTGGCCTCCAGCACCAAGCAGGCCCAGGCGCAGCAGTTCTTGACGTTCATCACCAGCAAGACGGGGCAGCAGGTGGTAGCGGATACCGTGTATGAGTACCCGATCGGCAGTGACGTCCCGGCCAACCCGGTGTTGAAGCCGATCAGCGAGTTGCAGCCCCCGACCATCGACCCGGCCAGCCTGAACGGTCCCGAGGTCACCGACCTGATGACCCAGGCAGGACTGATCTGAGCCCGACGAAGCAGGACGACCCGGTCGGGATGGGCACGACGCCCACCGACCGGGTCTCCGCTGTCCGCCGGCCCCGCCCCGGTCGAGGCGCCGGTCCCTCCGGTGCCAGAGCGTCGCGGCCGCCGATGTTCCTGCTGGTGATGGCCCTGGCGGTGACCGCGCTGTGCCTGGTCCCGCTGGGCTTCGTCCTGTTCTCCACCGTCGCCGCCGGCTGGGACACCGTGCGCCGGTTGATCTTCCGGCCGCGGGTCGGCGAGTTACTGGTCAACACCGGGTTGCTGGTGCTGCTCTCCTGCACCGCGACCGCGGTGGTCGGGACGGCAGCAGCGTACCTGGTGGAGCGGTTGCGGGTCGCTGGTTCCAGGTTCTGGGCACCACTGCTGGTGGCCCCGCTGGCCATCCCGGCGTTCGTCACCAGCTACGGCTGGGTGTCGGTATTCCCCGGCATCGACGGGCTTTTCGGTGCGACCCTGATCATGACGCTTGCCTACTTCCCGTTCGTCTACCTGCCGGTGGCCACCGCGCTCCGCGGGCTCGACCCGGCGTGGGAGGAGCAGGCCAGGACGCTGGGGCTCCGGCCGCGCGCGGTCTTCCTGCGAGTGGTGCTCCCCCAGCTCCGTCCCGCCATCCTGGGCGGCGCGCTGCTGGTCGGGCTGCACTGCCTGTCGGAGTTCGGTGCATTCAGCATGCTGCGGTTCTCCACCTTCACCACCGCGATCTACGACCAGTACTCGTCGAGTTTCGCCAGCGCCGCGGCCAACATGCTGGCCGTCGTGCTGGTGGCCTGCTGCCTGATCCTGGTGACGAGCGAGTCCTGGCTC
>JBBQJM010000204.1:0-7416 GCA_038325895.1 Mycobacteriales bacterium | reverse complement strand
AGGTACGCGACGTGCTGTGGAACTACCTCGCGATCGACACCTACGAGCGCTTGGTCCTTTCCCGGGGATGGCCGCTCGAGAGATATTCACGCTGGCTCGCACACGCCATTTCCTGCGCCATCTGCCCGTAGTGCAGCGACTGCCAAGAACCATTCGTCAGGAACGATCCGCGTGCACGTCACCACCCGTCGCCGACTCGCTGACAGTGGTGATCGGCGTGACAGTCGCGGTCGCGGTCCACTGCCTGGTGTGGCCGACCTCGCGTGTACTCCCCACCATTCGCAGCGCGATCGCCTGGTGGACGTCGGCACTCGACCGCGACACCCGTAGCTCGACGGCGCCCGGCTCGACGATCCGGAGCCCGTCGCGGCCGACGAACGAGGTGATGTCCGCCGGCACCGAAAACCGCACGCTCGCCGACGCTCTCGGAGCCAACGGCACCCGCGCGTACCCCACCAGCCGCACCACCGGTCGCGTCACCTGCGCGACCGGGTCGTGCAGGTAGAGCTGCACGACGTCCGCTCCTGGCAGTGGGCACGGGTTGTGCACATCGAGCTCCAGCGCGACCTCGCCATCCGTCGCCCACGCCGACGGCTCCGCCCGAGCGCCGCTCCCGACCTCCTCGGAGGGCGCTTGCACCCGGACCGCGGACCAACCGAAGACCTGGTATCCGAGCCCGTGGCCGAACGGGAAGGCCGGTGTCGGATCGATGTTCGAGACCGCGGTCCGGTGACCCAGCAGTGGCGACAGGTACGTGCCCGGCTGTCCCGAGGGCTCAGCGGGAATGCTGACCGGTAGCCGGCCGGACGGCGCGACCCGCCCGCTCAACACCTCGGCGATCGCCTGTCCGCCGAGCTGCCCGGAGAAGAACACCTGAACGGTGGCGGCCGCCAGCCCGGCAAGCTCCTTGATCGCGTACGGACGACCGGTCATGAGCAGCAGCACCACCGGCGTGTCCGACGTGCACACCGCTCGAACAAGATCGGCCTGCACGCCGGGAAGCAGCAGGGATGTGACGTCGCATCCTTCACCGGACGTGCCGCGACCGAACAGACCCGCGCGATCCCCTACCGCGACCACGCAGACGTCCGCGGCAGCCGCTGCGGCAATCGCCGCGGCCAACCCCGCCTCGTCCTGCGGTGTCACTGCCGCAGGGCCACTCTCGCCGACCTCGCAGCCGCGTACGTGGCTGACGGTGTCGGCGCCGAGCAGATCCCGCAGCGCCTCGAGCACGGTCGGGATCGTCAGGCCGATCGGAGTTCCGGGGTGCTGCACTCCGACGTGCGCGGGAAAGGAGTAGCACCCGAGCATGGCCATCGGGTCGTCGGCCAGCGGCCCGACCACGGCGATCCGGGCGCCGGGGCGCAGCGGCAGCACACCGGCGTCGTTGGCGAGCAGTACCACCGATTCCCGGGCCAACCGCAACGCCACCTCGCGGGACTCGGGCCGGTCGAGGTCCACCCGGTCGACGCCGCTCGGAAACGGCGAGAATTCCGGGTCGAGCAGGCCGAGTTCGACCTTCTGGCGCAGCACCCGACGAAGCGCCCTGTCGACGAGATCCTTGCCGATCTGATTCTGCGCCATGGCATCTCGCAGCGGGATGCCGTAGCAGCGCGGGTTGGGGAGCTCGACGTCGATCCCGGCGGTGAGCGCGAGCATCGCGGCGTGACCATCGTCCGCGGCCACACCGTGCAGCGTCCGCAGGAACGTGATCGCGAAATAGTCGGCGACCACAGTGCCGGTGAAACCCCAGGTGTCGCGCAACAGCACGGTGAGGAGTTCCCCGTCGGCCGCGGAGGGCACGCCGTCGATCTCGCTGTAGGAGTTCATCACCGACCGGACGCCACCGTCGCGGATCGCCATCTCGAACGGCGGCAGCACCACATCGGCCAGCTCACGAGGGCCGATGGACACCGGGGCGAGGTTCCGTCCGGCGCGCGAGGTGGAGTAGCCCGCGAAGTGCTTCACGGTCGCGACGATGCCGGCGCTCTGCAATCCTTGCACGTACGCGGTGCCCACTGTGCCGACCAGGTACGGGTCTTCGCCGATGGTCTCCTCGGTGCGCCCCCAGCGGTAGTCCCGGGTGACATCCAGGACGGGAGCGAGTCCCTGGTGGACCCCGACCGCGCGCATTGACCTGCCGATCTCCTCGGCCATCTGCCGCACCAGGGCCGGATCGAAGCTCGCTCCCCAGGCCAGCGGTACCGGAAAGGCGGTGGCCTGCCACGCCGCAAACCCCGTCAGGCATTCCTCATGCACCAGCGCCGGAATTCCGAACCGGCCGGCGGCCACGATCTGCTCCTGGGAGGCGGCGAGAAAGCGCGCACCCGCCACCGGCGCGACCGGGCTGGTGCCGAACGGCCGGGTCAGCTGACCGAGCCCGTGGCGAATCTGGTCCTCCCAGACCAGCGGCCGATCGGCCATCTCGGACTGGTGTGGTGCCACCCCACCGCCGGACGGATCCGCCCCCACCCACAGTCCGACGAGCTGAGCCAGCTTCTCCTCGAGAGTCATGGCCTGGATGAGGGCCTCCACCCGGTCGGCCACCGGACGGCGGACATCGCGCCAGATCGGCTGCGCGGCAGCGGTCTCCGGCTGCCGCCCTGGTCGGTCGTGCGCGCTGTCCGTCATCGGGAAGGCGCGAGGTGTTCGCGGCCGGGCAGTTGGGACTGGTGGTACACCGCGGTCAGGATCTTCAGAGATTTGGCCGCCTCCCTGGCATCGATCCAGAACGGCCGGCCCGTGCCCACCTGCCGGTAGAAGTCGTCGATCAGCAGTGCGTGTGAGGTGCCCCAGTACGCCTTCTCGCCGGCCACCACCGGCTGCTCGGCCAGGACTTCTCGCCGACCATCGGGATGACAGGCGACGAGATCGGTTTCCAGCAACAGCGTCGCCGACTCGGTGAGGATCTCGATGGTCACCGGTGAATTCTCGACGTGGCAATTGCTGGCGTAGAACAGGGACCGCCGGCCGCCCTGGTGGGTCAGCGCCATCGATGCGGTGTCCTCCACCTCGATCACGGTGCCCAACAACAACGTTGACGCCGTCCCGCGCACCTCGGTGACGTCACCCAGGAACCACTGCAGCAGGTCGAGGGTGTGGACCGCCTGGTTGATCAGCACGCCACCGCCTGCGCTGGCCCATTTCCCCCGCCAGGGCTTTGCCAGGTAATAGGCCGCGTCCCTGGACCACGTCACCGAGGCTCGGGCGCCGCGCACGGCCCCGAATCGCCCGTCATCCAGCACCTCTCGCAGCACCCGCGACGTCGGGTTGTACCGGTTCTGGAAGCACACGCCCAGCTGCGCGGTGCTGCAGTCTGCGGCCTCGATCACCCTTTGAGCGCCGACGACGGTCGATGACATCGGCTTCTCCAGCAGCACATTGACGCCGCGCTCCAGGCAGGCGATCGCCATGTCCGCGTGCAGGTGATGCGGCGTGCAAATGTGCACCACATCGGGCCGCTCGGCATCGAGCAGGTGCAGGTAGTCGTCGTAGGCTGGGCACGACAGCCGTTGTGCCGCAATGCCGAGGCGACTCGGGTCGGCGTCGCACACCGCCACGACCGAGATGTCGGGATTGGCCACCAGCGCATCGATGTGCACTCCGGATACCTCGCCGCAGCCGATCACCGCCGCGGTGATGGTGTGTCCGGACCGTCCGCCGTCGGCGCTCACCGGCTCCGCCTCCCCAACGGCTGGGTGTCAAGGGGCGGACCGGCCAGTGGGAGGATGACCACAGCCCAAGCCTAGGCCAGCTGGTGGCACTGCTGAAGCGGGACATCGGCACGTCGACCTCGATCTTGAAAGCCCGCCGACGAACATCTGGCACGATCGTGGCGACGCAGCAGGGAGATTCGATCGCATGACTGCTCAGGGGCCGGGGGTTCACGAACGGCCGCTCGCCGGACTGGCGTTGCGGGCTGCCCGGGCGGGCGCGGCGGCGATCGCCGGGGTCGTCGCCCGGGGCGAGGTACGGCCCGATGTGAAGACCGGCGCTCACGATCTGGTGACGACGGCTGACCGGGCGTCGGAGGCGGCCATCATCGAGGTGATCAGGGCCGAGCGGCTCGACGACGCCATCCTCGGTGAGGAAAGTGGCGCGCATCCCGGTAGCTCAGGAACCCGCTGGCTGGTGGACCCCCTGGACGGCACCGCCAATTTCGTCTACGGACGGTCGGATTTCGCGGTGTCGGTGGGTGTCGAATCCGCCGGCGCGATCGTCGCGGGTGCGATCATCCGGCCCTCGGACGGCCGTTGGGTGCTCGCCGATGTCACGGCGTCCGAGATCACCATCGGTGCCGAACTGTCACCGCCGCAGACCACGAAACTGGCTGGCCGGCAGCACGTTTCCGCGAGCCCGAACCACGAGGCCCACGCGGCGGACGGGCTGGTGTCATTCGGTTTGCCGTACGCCATGTCGGCCAGGCAAGCCGCGCTGGCGATCATTCGGGAGGCGCGCGGCGGCCCAAGACGGAGCTGAGCACCGCGCGGCGGCCCAAGACAGAGCTGAGCACCGCGCGGAACCGGTCAGCCGGCACTGAGCACCGCCCGGCGGGCGAAGACCGGCGCCCAGCGGAGGCCCAGGACCAGGCTCACGGCCGAGCGGACGCCACTCTGCGGCCTGCGCGGTCCGCGATCCCGTGGCGCGCTGATCATTTCCACCTCACCCAGTCGATGCGCTGATCATTTCCACCTCCCTGGATCGATGCGCTGATCATCCGCACCTTTGGCCGGGGCTTTTGGGTGAAATGCCGTGATTTTCACAAGCGCATCGTCGCAGCGGGGTCGGTTTGATCAGCGCATCCTTGCAGCGGGGCCGGTTTGATCAGCGCAACGTCGCAGCGGGGTCGGTTTGATCAGCGCATCCCCGCAGCGGGGTCGGTTTCACAAGCGCATCCTCGCAGCGGGGTCGGTTTGATCAGCGCATCCACGGCCGCGTAGGTCAGCACAACCGCAGCCACAGCAGCGGGACTCAGGTCAGCACGGAGCCGGGAGTCAGCGCAGCACAGCCGCCGGGCACAGCACAGCCGCAGAACGCCGGACCCAGCAGAGCACAGCCACCGGGCTCAACTCCCGCGTCGATCAGCGCCAGCTATTCCTCGGCAGGCCGGTCGGCCTCCAGCACCGCGACCAGCGCTTGCATTGTCGCCAATGCCCCCTTCAGCCTGTCGGGACCGACCGCGCCACCGACCCGTTCGGCAAACGGCTGCTGCACCAGTGATATCCGGCGGATGGCCCAGTATCCGGCCTCGGTGCACGCCAGCAACTTGGCGCGGCGGTGAGCCGGATTGGCGCGGTACTCCGCCAGGCCGCGTTCCACCAGCAGGTCGGCGACGCGTTGCACGCCCTGCCGGGTCATGCCCATCCGCCGGCCGATCTCCGCCACGCTCCGCGGCTGGTCAAGGACACCGCCCAGTACCTGCCACCACGCAGCGGTCAGACCGCCGGCGACGGCCAACTCCTGAGCCGCGTCCATCAAACGGGCGTTGAGCCGGAAGGTGGTCAGTACAACGTCGGTCAGCAGCTCGCCCGCTACCGTCAGATGTGGCGGCTCCGGCCAGTCCGCGCGGGGCGGGACGCTCCGGGCCCGCGCAGCCTGGCCGGTTGTCACGCGGCCTGCCCGGACTGCATCAACGCCGGGTACGCGGCAGGGTCCGCCCGGTAGAAGACACCTTCGTACGCGTCCAACGTCTCCTCGGACGCCAGATCCAGGCGTGCCAGCACCGCCCGGGCGAATTGCACGGGAGACTGCGGCCCGGCGGTGATCAAGTCGCCGTCGACCACCGCACGCTCGTCAACGTAGAAGTCCCCGCCGGCGTAGCCGGTGGCCGCCAGGTATTCGGCAGCCGCGCTGGTGTGCCGGCGATGATCGAGCAGGCCCGCCCGCGCCAGACCGGCGGTGGCGCCACAGATGGCAGCCACCGGGACCCCGGCGTCCAGGTGGCGCTCAGCCGCCGCAGCGAACGCAGCACCGCCGCCGGCATCCCACAGGTCCGAGCCCGGAAGAATCAGCAGGTCACTGGACGCCGGGTCGAGGTCGTCCAGCACGGTGTCGGGCAAGATGCGCAGCCCGCCCATCGTGGTCACCGGCTCCGACGACTTCGCCACCGTGACGACGTTCCAGGGGGTACCGGTGAAGCGGCCGGTGCGCAGCTCCACGAGGAGATAGCCGACCTCCCAATCGGCGAGGGCATCGTAGACAGCAAAGTGTGCGGTCGGCGTCGTCCGAGAGGGGGTCATAGACAGGATGCTGTCATCATGCCAGCATGTTGTCAAGCACTACCAGAGCCTGCCGAGAACAGTCACTCCAAAAACGCCGGGAGTTTGTCGACGAAGACCGCCTGCGGCGGCCGGTACTCGACGACCAGGATCCGGCTGCCGATGGGGATCACGGTGACCCCATCGGCCGGATACGCGTGGTAAGCGCTGGTGCCGCCGCGGACCGCCAGCATCACCTCACCGATCTGCCCCGGCGCGATGCGCCCGGTCACCCGGCCGATCTTGCCGACCAGATCATCGCTGGGCTGCAGGTGCATTGGTCATGTCCTGCGGGGGCGGTGATTGGGGGGCCAGCGATGCGGGTCCGCCGTTGGTGGCCGGCTGCGGGGCCGACGCGCCGGACGGCTGGTCGTCCCGCCGGCCCAGTGCGGAGGTCAACTGCGGCAGTAGCGTGCCGACCTGCGCGATGATGCCGGCCACCATGCCGTTCAGGCCTTCCGCGCCGTTCAACACCGTCATCTGGCCGACGTGCGCGAACGGCTCCGCGGCGGCCCGGACGATCTCCGGCATCCGTTCCGCCAGCTGCTGCGCGATCACCGCGTCCTGGTTCGCCGACAATGCATGCGCCCGCGCCTCTATGCCGTCGGCCTCCGCGACGGCGAGAGCCTTGGTGGCCGAGGCCGTCGCCACACCCCGGGCGGTGGTGGCCGCGGCTTCCGCCTCTCCGGTGGTCCGGGTGGCCTTCGCCCTGGACTCGGCGGCGGTGGCCTCCGCCTGTGCGGCGAGTTCGACCTTGCGCGCGCCGGCCTCGGCGGCGCTGATGTCGGCGGCCTTGGTGGCCTCGGCCTGCACCCGCTTGGCGTAGGCATCGGCATCGGCCTGCTTGTAGACGGTGGCGTTCAGCCGTTGCTCCTGACGGGCGGCCTCCAGTTTGGCGATCTCTGTCTCCTGGACCACCACCTGCTGGCGTGCGGTCGCGTCGGCAAGCGGGCCGGCCTGCGCCGCCTCGGCGTGCACCCGCTCCGCCTCGGCCCTGGCCCTGGACTGCCGGATCTGCGATTCGCTCTGCGCGGCCGCGATCTGCGCGGCCGCCTCCGCCTCCCGCTCCGAGGCCTCCCGGTTGTTCATGGCCTCGGCGATGCGCGCCGCCTTCTGCACCTCGGCGATGTGCGGCTTGGCCAGGTTGGTGATGTACCCG
>JBBQJM010000203.1:0-7460 GCA_038325895.1 Mycobacteriales bacterium | reverse complement strand
GATGGCGCTGGAACCCGGCGGCAGCGAACGGATCTCGACGGGCGGCCGGCGACGATCCTTTCCGCGCAGGCGGGTCGTGGTCTACCTGGTGTTGACCGTCGCGGTCGTTGCCACACTCATGCCGTTCGTCTGGATGCTCCTGGGTTCGTTGAAGACCGACGGCGAGATCCTCCGCGAACCCTCGGGCTTCCTGCCGCAGGATCCGACCCTGAACAATTACTCGACCTGGTTCACCGATCTGAACATCAGCACGTTCTTCGTGAACAGCGTGATTGTCGCGGTGTTCACCGTGCTGGGCAACCTGCTGTTCTGCTCGATGATCGGGTATGCGTTGGCGAAGATGGAGTTCGCCGGCAAGCGAGTCCTGTTCCTGTTGGTCATGGTCACGTTGATGGTGCCCGGCGTGGTCACCTTCGTTCCGCTGTTCGTGCTGGTCAGCAAGCTCGGTCTGCTCAACACCTACCCTGCCCTGATCCTGCCGTTCCTGACGTCGCCGCTCGGGGTCTTCCTCATGCGTCAATTCATGATGGGAATCCCGGACTCGCTGATCGAGGCGGCCCGCATCGACGGCGCCGGCGAGCTCCGCATCTTCTTCCGCGTCGTGATGCCGCTCTGCGGGCCACCATTGGCCACCCTGGGCATCCTGACCTTCCTCGGCTCCTGGAACAACTTCCTCTGGCCGCTGGTCGCCGCCCAGAGCGAGAAGATGTACACCCTGCCGGTCGCGTTGTCGCTGTACTCCACCGGCGAGAACGCCACCAATTACGGCCTGCTGCTCGCGGGGTCGGTGCTGGTCATCGGCCCGATCGTGCTGCTGTTCGTGCTGCTCCAACGCTTCTTCATCCAGAGCGTGGCCACCGCCGGCATCAAGTGATCTGACGCGCTCGACCTGCATCGCGCCAAAGGTGGCTGCCGGGCGTCCGAATGACCTCGAGAGGGACGAATATCCGTGACACATTCACCACCGCAGCGGTTTCCCGACGGCTTTCGCTGGGGCGCGGCGACCGCCGCGCATCAGATCGAGGGCAACAACATCAACAGCGACTGGTGGGTGCGGGAACACACCCCGGGCAGTGGCATCGCCGAGCCCAGCGGTGACGCCTGCGACAGCTACCACCGGTACCGCGAAGACATGGCCCTGCTCGCAGCCGCTGGTTTGGACACCTACCGCTTCAGTCTGGAATGGAGCCGGATCGAACCGGAAGACGGCTTCGTGTCCCGGGCTCAGATCGATCACTACCGGCGAATGGTGGCCGCCTGCCACGAGTTCGGGCTCACTCCGATGGTCACGCTGCTGCATTTCACCATTCCCAGGTGGATGGACGCCCAGGGCGGCTGGCGTCATCGCGACGCGGTCGAGAAGTTCGCCCGATTCACCGAGATCGCTCTGCCCATCGTCGCCGAGGGCGTCGAGTGGGTCTGCACCATCAACGAGCCCAACATCATGTCGATGATCCACGGCCGGCGGGAGACCGATCTCGTCGCATCCGGCCTGCCGGCGCCGGATGAGGCGGTCTCGGAGGTGTTGCGGGAGGCGCACGTTCGTTCCCGCAAGGTGCTCAACTCGGTGCCCGCGCTGCGGACCGGCTGGTCGGTGGCCACGCAGGCCTTCCACGCGGTACCGGGCAGCGAAGAGGCCACCCGCGATTACGGTTACCCCCGGGAGGACTTCTTCCTGGAGGCCGCCCGCGGTGACGATTGGGTGGGGGTGCAGGCCTATACCCGGACGTTCATCGGACCCGACGGCCCCGTGTCGCTCACCGAGGGGACCGAAACCACGCTCACCGGATGGGAGTACTTCCCACCGGCGCTCGGCATCGGCGTCCGCAACGCGTGGGACCTGACGGACGGAGTGCCGATCTTCGTCACCGAGAACGGCATCGCCACCGCGGACGACGCCCGCCGCATCGACTACACCCGAGGCGCCCTCGACGGCCTGCTCCGGGCGATGGCCGACGGTGTCGACGTCCTTGGCTACCTGCACTGGTCGGCCTTGGACAATTACGAATGGGGCTCGTACCAACCGACTTTCGGTCTGATCTCGTGGGACAAGGAGACCTTCGCACGTACACCCAAGCCCAGTCTCGGCTGGCTCGGAGGTGTCGCCCGCGCGAACGAGCTCAGCTGAGGCGTGACCGGTAGTTGCTGCGGTACCCAACCCCGAGCAACCACAGGAGTGCACAGTGCCAGCCATGGACCAGTCCCCGACCCCCATCTCCCGACGCGGCCTGCTGATCGGCGGCGCCGCCGTCGCGGCCGCCGGTGCCCTCGCGGGGTCGGGTGCCCTCGGGGGAATCGCCACGGCCGCATCGCCTTCGGGGTCACCGGCGGTCGGGTCAACCGCGGTGGGATCGGTGTCCGCGGGCTCGGGCCTCCGGCTCCGGCCACCCTCCCGCACGCAGATCCGCCGCTGGGCGCGGGACACCTGGGCGTCCCTGGTCATGACCGACGAGCGGACCGGGCTGACCGCTGACAACATCGACGGCCCGCTGGCGAATCCGAACCGCAGCGGCTACACCTCGCCCACGAATATCGGCGGCTACCTGTGGAGTGCCATCGTCGCGCGGGACCTGGGCCTGATCACCAGGACGGAATGCAGCAGGCGTATCGGTCAGACCCTGCAGACGCTGTCCACCATGCGCCACCACGAGCCCAGCGGCATGTACTACAACTGGTACGACGAGGCCAGCGGTGCGGTGCTGACCAGCTGGCCCACCGACGGCAGCACGGTGTACCCGTTCCTGTCCAGCGTTGACAACGGTTGGCTGGCAGCGGCTTTGATCGTCGTGCAGAACGCGGACCGGACGAACGCGCGCGCGGCCGGGCGGATCCTGGACCGGATCAACTTCAAGGCGTACTACAACCCGACGGCACGGACGGCCAACGTCCCTGTTGGATTGCTTCGTGGTGGATTCTGGGATGGCGCGACTCCCCCCACGGTCCCTGGCCAGCCGGGACCCGTCGAGGGTGAATACCTGGGCACCGGTACCCCCGTCTGGTACACCCTGAATCACTACGACACGACGGTGTCCGAGACCCGTATCGCGTCCTACATCGCCATCGCCCGGGGCCAGGTGCCGGCCAATCACTATTTCGGGACCTGGCGCACCTTCCCGGACAAGGGCTGCGACTGGCAGTGGCAGGAGCAGCGCCCGCTCGGCGTCACCAGGAACTACCTGGGGGTCGACGTTTTCGAGGGCGCGTACACCTACCGTGGGATGCGCATCGTTCCGGGTTGGGGCGGCTCGATGTTCGAGGCGATGATGCCGGCCATGTTCGTCCCTGAGGACCGGTGGGCTCCGCGATCCTGGGGTATCAACCAGAAGCTGACCGTTCGCGCGCACCGCGAGCACGGGCTCGACGAGGCCGGCTACGGCTACTGGGGGTTCTCACCCGCCAGCCAACCCGGAGGTGGCTATCGCGAGTACGGCGTCGACGCGATCGGCCTGAACCCGGACGGGTATCTGTCCGACGTCGAGAAGACCAACTATGACGCGGGGTACGACGGCTGCCGGGTCGGCACCAATCCGACGCCCACGTACGGCGATGGGGTCGTCACGCCGCACGCATCGTTCCTGGCCATGCACGAGGAACCGCGGGAGGCCTACGACAACCTGGTCAAGCTGGACCGTGAGCTCGGCGCGTACGGCGAGGGCGGGTTCTATGACGCCGTTGCGGTCAAGTCCGGCACCATTGCCAAGCGCTACCTCTCGCTCGACCAGGCCATGGTGATGGGCTCGATCGGCAATGTCTTCGGCGGTGATGTGGTCCGCCGGGCCTTCGCCACCGGTGAGGTCAGGAAGCGGATCAAGCCGTTGATCGCGATGGAGCAGTTCGGCGCGGGGCTGGTGTGACGCCGGCCGGCCGGCGGGACTGATCGCCCTGAGCGCGGGTGACCGCCCGTCATTCCACGCCGAGCGTCCGCAGGGCCGCCTGAACATTGCGGTCCTGTTCGGCGAGGAAATCGCCGAAGGCATCGCCGGTGAGGGTCAACTCCGCCGGGACCGCCTGGTGTGAAGCCGATCTCGCTGCGATCGCCAGCTGGGCGGCGGGGAAGCGGATCCCCAGGGTGGAGTCGGCGAGCGACGTCGAGTGGGTCACCGCGAGGGCACCCGAGACACCGAGCATCTGCGCGATCGTGCGCGCACGGGGCGTGCTCGCCGCGCAGGAGTTCGCCGCGACGCCGGGTGTTCGCTTTCTGGCGATGGGCGGCGCCGACCGGGCTCGCCGGTTGCTGGAGATCGCGGGGTTTCCGGCGACGGCTGTCGGACGCTTGGCGCCCATCACGACATCGTGACCGCCCGGCGGGCGTCGCCTACGGTTGCGCAGGTGAGCAGGAGCGCCCGGGGTGGCCCAGTGCCGTGGCGGCCGGCCGTGCGGTGGTCGTCGATCGTGCTGGCCACGCTGGTGATCAGCGCGCTGCTCTCCCTGCTCGCGGTGCCGTCCCCGGCGCTGTTCGGCGGCCTGCTCACCGGAATGATCTTCGCGCTGACCGGCGGCCGGCGGATCGTGCTGCATCCGTTCGTGAATTCAGGTGCGCAGGCCGTCATCGGTGTCGTCGTCGGCACGCTGCTGGAGCTGAGCATTCTGCAGAGCCTGGGTGGTGATTGGCTACCGGTGGCCGGCGTGGTCGTTGGCACCCTGCTGCTCAGCGTCGTGGCGGGTCTGCTGATGGGGCGATGGACATCGGTCAGCGCGATCACTGGCTCGCTGAGCCTCAGCGCGGGTGGCGCCGCGGGCATCACCTCGATGAGCAGGGATCTGGGCGCCGACGAACGCATGGTCGCGGTGATCCAGTACCTGCGGGTGGTGCTGATCGTGGCGACGCTGCCGCTGGTGACCGCGTTCGTGTTCCACCCGCCGGCCGCCGGCGAATCCGTCGTCGCGGTCACTCAGGGGGCCGGGTGGGTGGTGGATGTGACGTTCACAGCGGTCTGCGCCCTCGTCGGATCGTTGATCGCCATGTGGGCCCGGGTACCTGCCGGCACGCTTCTCGGACCCATGGTGCTGACCGCCGGATTGACCGTCGCCGGGTGGTCGTTCGACGCGCACGTACCGGCCTGGCTGGCCCAGATCGCCTACGGGGCAATTGGATTGCGCATCGGTGTGGGTTTCACCACAGCAGCCTGAAACTGCTCCGCCGGGTGTTGCCGGTGGCGCTGACGCTGACCGTCCTGATCATCCTGGGGTGCGCCGGCATGGGCCTGTTCCTGGCCTCCGTCACGGGCCAGAGTCCGCTGGCCGGCTACCTCGCGACGTCGCCCGGTGGCCTGTTCGCCGTGCTGGCCATCGCCGCCGACACCGGCAGCAGCGCCACCTTCGTGCTTGCGGTGCAGGTCCTGCGGATCTTCGTGATGCTGCTGGTGGCACCCGGGCTGGCAGTGTTGCTCTCGATGTGGCGGGAACCGCCGGACGGGGTGTGACGGTTGCCCGGACGTTTGTCGGCCACTGCACGGTGGCTTCTCCAGTTCGCCGACGACCGACTCGAGGTGCTCGACGATCTGCGGAACCGTCACCTCTCGATCGGCGTCGTGTCGGCGTTCAGGGCCCCGACCTCCACCTCGAACCCGGGGTAGGCCGGCGCCAGCACCGTGTACCCGCGGTTCTCGTAGTGGGTGATCCAGTGCTCCCAGCCGTGGCTGAGCAGCACCGGCGGGCCGGCACCCCAATCCGTGTAGTAGATCTGCGCGCCGTCGGTGGTCTGGATGAAGATCATCGCGGCTCCTCTCTCCCGTCCTACCGAGTCTGGCCGTGGGAGGCAGTCCGCGAATCCCGTGTCTCGCGTAGTCATGACCGGCGTCGGGCGAACGCTGTGGGGCGACGCTGGTGTGGGGCGACGCTGGTGTGTGACGCCGCCCGCGGCGCTGCCGTCGAGGCCGGCGATGCGGTGCGCGATCGGAGCGCGTCTTTCAGCCGGCGCGATGGCCAGCAGGTGCTCGAGCATCGCGCAGAGCCGCCGCCGGACCATCGGCTGCATGAGGGTTTCGCTGATCTCGTCGGCGCCGGCGATCAGGAACTCGTCCCACCCGGGAGAGTCGAAGAGCACCCTGGGGGTCCCCCCGTCGTCGAGGATCAGCCCGACCGCGAGGTCGCGGTCTGCCAGGGTCGCGAGCAGGTTCTCGATGCAGTCGATCGCCTGCACCACAGAGGCCGGGTCGTTGATCGCCGACGACATCGCCCGGAGCGCAATGTCGTTCAGCAACCGGAAGCCGAACAAAGGATCTTGGGTGAAGCTTCGCTCTATACCGACCTCGAGACACTTCAGCAACGGGTCGGGTACCGGCGCGGTCGTTGGGTTCCAGACCTCCATGACGACCGCACGCTCGCGAACCAGGTCACCGGGCATCACCAGCAGCCGGATGATCGCACCCGACTGCCTGGCAAGGTCGATCAGTTGCGGCATGTCGACCTGGCGCACCACCGCCTGGGTGACCGGCCAGCGGATCTGCACGGGGTGCTCGGGCGAGACAGGCTGGGGGAGTGGGGGTTGCGGGAAGGGCGCGGTGTATATCCTGTCGATGACCTGGCGGGTTCGGGTGGTGACCTGGTCCAGCGCCGGGGCGAGCTGCACGGATTGCAGGGCATCGAACTGGAGCCGCCTGGTCAGGGCAACCGCCACCAGCACGAAGAACACCACCGAGATCGGGACCAGCACGGTGGTGGTGTCCTGGCCGCCGGCCACCACGGCGCTCACCGTCGCGTACACCATCACGCCGACGACCAGGCCGAGGGCGTGCCACACCAGCGGGTTGTCCCGGAACAGATGCAGTCGCGGCGATTGCGCTGTCGCCGCGAACTGCACCACCAGGAACAGCAACGCGAACACCACGCCGGTCAATGCGAGCAGGCCCGCTGTGAGACCGGCCATCAAGGTGACCGTCTCGACGCTGGGGATCCGCGGGCCGACATCCACGGCCGGGACCAGCAGGCCGAGGACGACGCCGACGACGATGTACAAGAACTGCACCAGCCCCGCCCGCAGCGACCGTCGGCGTCGCAACGCCTGCACCAGTGGTCGGCTCCGACCCTCGTCGATGATCTGCATGGCGGACGCTCCTGACGGTCCGGGCGCCCACGCCCCAGACGGTGGTAGCCGCAGCCTCCGATGTGGGCCGGAGCGTGCGCAATCTAGCAGCGGTGACGGTGGGGACGTCAAAGCTGGGGGGCCGGTCAGCCGACCCGAGAGCGGGGACGCTCAGGCGAGCCGACCCGGCCCCGACGGGCCCAGAAAATCGCCGACCGGCGGCCTGGTCCGCAGGAACGGCAGCCAACTAGCCCGGTGCGAGTCGAGAAACCCGTGGCGGACCGGACTTCTCGCCTGCAGGACGGAGCGGGCATTGACGAAGCCCATCACCGCCTCGGCGAAGTCCTCGCTGGGCCCGCCGGTGACGGTGTAGGCGCTGATGGGCTGTTCGACCCACCTCGGATGGTTCCAGCTGTCCACGGTGATCTGGGTGGGC
>JBBQJM010000202.1:0-7469 GCA_038325895.1 Mycobacteriales bacterium | reverse complement strand
CCGCCTTCCGCACCCTGCTCGACCCGGGCGACGAGGTCGTGTACTCGCTGCCGCCGTGGTTCCTCTACGAGCCGATGCTGCTCGCCGCCGATGCGGTGCCCGTCAAGGTCCGGGTCAGCGAACAGGACAGCGATCTCGACGTCGACGCCATCCGATCCGCGATCGGGCCGCGCACCCGCGCGGTGATCGTCAACACCCCCAACAATCCGACCGGCCGCATCTACCCGCCGGCGACGCTCGAGGCCCTGGCCGCGGTCCTCACCGCAGCCTCGGCGCAGTGGGGCAGACCGATCTGGCTGATCTCCGACGAGCCCTACTCCCGACTGGTCTTCAGCGACGCCGAGTTTCACAGCCCCAGCGAGTTCTACCCGTACACAGTGATCTCCTACAGCTACGGCAAGGTCCTGCTCACCCCCGGCGAACGGGTCGGCTGGCTGGCCATCTCCCCGTCGATTCCCGGACGCGAACAACTACGGCTGGCGATCGAGGTCTGCCAGATCGCAGCGGGCTGGTTGTTTCCCAATGCCGTCCTGCAATACGCCATCGGCGACCTGGAGCAGCTGTCCATCGACCTCGCCGACCTCGAACGCAAACGTGACCGGGTAGTCGCCGAGCTCGCGTCCGCCGGCTATGACCTGCGTTCGCCGGAAGGCACCTTCTATTTGTGGGTGCGCTCGCCGGAGGCCGACGATGTAGCCTTCTCCCGGCGGCTGGCGCAACGGAAGGTGCTGGTCCTGCCGGGCTCGATCTGCGAGGCACCCGGCCACTTCCGGGTTTCCCTCACCGCCGGCAACGAGATGATCGACCGAGCCCTGCCGGTTTTCCGGGCCGTCGCAGCGACCGTGAGCGGGAGAGCGAGAACACCGTGACCGAAGCGAGGACCGGCTAGCCCACCCACGCCATGCCGAAGACCGTCCTGCCGAGCGGAGCGGCGTGGAAGGCGATGCCCTCGGGCAACCAGCCGGCCGACGGCGTCGGCCGCTGCCCTGAAGGGGACGCCCGACGATCTGTTCAACCGCTCCCCCATTGCCCCGGTAATATTCGCCCGGCACCCATCGGTGACCTCGGGCGAGCCCGCCGTCGACCGCTCGCGAAGGGGCACCAGAATGGACGCACGCATGGAGGTAGCCCCGGTCGGGTTGTCCGGACCGCAGCACCGGGGCACCCGATTCCGACGGATGAATTTCGGCCCCGTCCCCGATCGCACACTTCCCGTTGCCAGCCGGGTGGCCGTTCTTTTCGTGAGCGTGGGGGCGTTCGTGTTCTACACCATCGAATCGGTGCTGCGTCAGCAGCAATTCAAGACGTCGCTCGATATCACGATCTTCCAGCAGGCCATCGCCAACTATGCGCAGGGCCGGGCGCCGGAAGTACTCATCAAGTCGCAGGCGCCGTTCAACATTCTCGGCGATCACTTCAGCCCGATCATTGCCGTGATCGCACCGTTCTACCGCGTCTGGCCGAGTGTGATGACCCTCCTCATCACGCAGGCGGTGTTCCTCGCGGTCGGCGTGCATGTCGTCACCCAGGTAGCCGTGCGGCGGCTGGGTGGACTCGGTTATTACCTCGGCATCGCCTTCGCCCTGTCCTGGGGCGTGCTGAAGGTGATCGACTTCGACTTCCACGAAGCCTGTTTCACGGTCGCGTTCCTGGCCCTTGCGCTGGAGGCACTGATCGACGACCGGCCCGGTCGGATGCTGGCCTGGTGCGCGGCCTTGCTGCTGGTCAAGGAGGACACCCCGCTCTTCATCGCGGGAATCGCGCTCGTCTTCGCAGCCAACCGGGAGTGGCGCTGGGCCGGTGGCCTGCTTGCCGGCGCAGTGGTGGCCTTCGTCGGGCTCACCACCGTCATCATCCCGTTCTTCAGCTCGTCGGGGACGTACACGTACCTGAACTCCCGCGACGGCGCCTCGGGTCGATCGATGACGTCCGCGCTCGTCGAGGCCGCGATCGCCAACCTGCAGAGCGCCGACGGCCTTGCCCTGCTCGGTGCCCTTGCGGTCACCGCGGCGTTGGGGCTGCGGTCACCGCTGATGCTGGTGATGGTGCCCACCCTGCTCGCCCGGTTCACCTCCGACCGGCCCGTCTACCTGCAGATGAAGTACTACTACGACGCGCCGCTGATGGTGATCTGCTTCCTGGCGCTGATCGTCGTGGTCCAGCAGCGACGACTGCGGCTCGGCATCACGGCCGAGCGCATCCGCATCTGGTGGTCCAGTGCCACCGGGCTGGCCGCGGTGGTCGGGCTGGCCCTGCTGCTGGACACCAACGTCCAGAGCACCGAGATTCCGGAGGTGTTCGCGGCGGCGGGCCTGCCCTGCCCGTGGTGTTCGGACGCCGACCAGGTGATCGACCGGCTGCCACCCGGGGTCACGGTGATCTCCGACGTCAGCCTGCTGGGGCATCTGGCCGACCGCAATCCGGTGATGCTGGCAACGCCGCGGTGGGAGGACCCCAGCCACGTCCCGCTCCGGGCGGACTGGGTGATCCTCTACCTGGACTCGGACAGTTACCCAGCCCCCGGCTGGGTCGAGCAGCGCAGGCAGACCCTGCTGGCAGAGGGCTTCCAGCAGACCGACCAGGAAGGCAGCTTGGTTCTCCTCCACCGCGAACCCTGACCGGGTCTGCCCGACTCGCTACCGCTGGGGCTGGCGGCGCAGTCTGCCGACCATGTCCGCCGCTTTCGCCCGATTCGCCGGGTCCGCGGCAGCCATCTTTGCCTTGTCGATCAGCTGCTGGCCCATGGGGCTCCGGGCAAAGGCGATGACGGACCCGACGGCAGAGAACCTTCGGAGTATCGAGAACATCTGATTTCCTTCCGAGCGTGGGGACGGCGGCAGACGTGAACGGACGCCGCTCGCCCTATTTCCAGTGCAGCCTTCGGCCGACACCTGTGCTCAGTTCCCGGCGGTACCTGGCGTCAACCGCGACCTTGACCAGACATGGGGCGCAAAGAGCGTTTGAGACCCCATACGCGCGGGAACCCACCCCCGGTAGGCGTTCGCCGTACCCGGAGTCTCGATGAGGAGGCACCATGAGGGCTGTCCTGACCCGAGCTGCCCTGGCACCAATGGCCATTGCAACTGTGGGCATCGTGCTCCTGGCGATCCCGGTCGCCCCCTCGCTGGCCGACGCCGGCCATGCCCCGCCGCCGATCGTCGGGGCCGCGCCCGGTGCCCCGGGCACAGCGGTCGGCATGCTGCCTGCCACCAAGTCCGGATTCGGCACCGCGCAGAACCTGGACAGCAAGGTCTGGTTCACCGTGCAGGCCGACGGCGGGCTCGGCGAGGTGTTCTACCCCGACATCAGCTCCCCCGCCGCACGCGCGTTGCAGTTCGTGGTGGCCGACGCCGATTCTCACGCGGTGCGCGTCAGCGAGGCGGCCGATGTCCGTACCGACTACACCGATCAGCGCAGCCTGGCGTACCGGCAGACGTTCACCGAGAAGTCCGGCCAGTGGCGGCTGAGGGTCGAGTACGTCACAGATCCGGCCAGGGCAAGCGTGCTGATCGACCTCCAGTTCTCGACCAGGGGTGACCGCAATTACCGACTCTTCGCGGTGCACGAAACCGCGCTGTCGAACACCCGCACCGACGACGCAGGCCGCAGCCAGGGCGATGCCCTGGTCGCATCGGACGCGACGCAGGCGAGCGCGTTGATCGGTTCGCCCGGCTTCGCGGCCACATCAAGCGGCTTCCGTGGCGTCAGCGACGGGTACACGGATCTGCTCGGCGACGGCCGGATGGACTGGCATTACTCGTCGACCGAGCCGGGAAACCTGATCCAGACGGCGGACACCCGGCTGACCGGGACCGGGCGGCACCGGCACAGCACACTGGCGCTGGCCTTCGGCGGTGACGATGCAGCAGCGCTGGCCAATGCGCACGCGTCGCTCGATCGTGGCTATCGCGACGCGTCCCGGGACTACATCCGGGGTTGGCACGCCTATCTCGCCGGGCTCGCCGGTGTGCCCCGGTCGCTGCGCACCTCGCAGGAGCGCCACCTCTATCAGGTGTCGGCCATGGTCCTGGCCGCCAGCGAGGACAAGACACATCGCGGCGCCTACGTCGCTTCTCCCTCGGCCCCGTGGGCGTTCGGCCGTGACGACCCGTCGGGCCCGTATCACCTGGTCTGGTCGCGTGACCTCTACCAGATCGGCACCGGGCTGATTGCCGCCGGCGACACCGCCGGCGCGAACCGGGCCGTTGACCACCTGTTCGGTGTCCAGCAGAAACCCGACGGGTCGTTCCCACCGAATTCCCGGGTCGACGGCACCCCGGTCTGGGGCGGTCTGCAGCTCGACGAGGTGGCCTTGCCGATCGTCCTCGCCTATCAACTCGGCCGTTTCGACGCGGGAACGTGGGCGGGGGTGAAAAAGGCCGCCGACTTCCTGATCGGCTTCCAGCAGGACGGCAACAGCGCGCCGTGGACCCCAGCCGAACGGTGGGAGAACCAATCCGGGTACTCCCCGGCCACCATCGCAAGCGAGATCGCCGGCCTGGTCTGTGCGGCCACCTTCACGCAGCGCAACGGTGACGAGGCCAGCGCGCAGCGCTACCTGGCCACCGCGGACGAGTGGCAATCGAAAGTGAAGGAGTGGACGGTCACCACTACCGGCACCTACTCGTCGGAGCCGTACTTCCTGCGGCTGACCAAGGACGGCAAACCCGACGCCGGCACGACCTACACCATCGGCGACAGCGGGCTCAGCAACGTCGACCAGCGCTCGGTCGTGGACGGTGGCTACCTCGACCTGGTCCGGCTCGGTGTGCTGCCGGCCGACGACCCCGCGGTGGTGAACACGCTCGGTGTGCTCGACCAGGAACTCGGGGTACCGACCGCGCACGGCCTGTTCTGGCATCGCGCGTCATTCGACGGGTACGGCGAAAAGGCCAACGGCGACCCCTGGGACTTCGGTCTCCCGGACGACTCGCTGATCACCAAGGGACGGGCCTGGCCGTTGCTCAACGGTGAGCGCGGCGAGTACGAGCTGGCCGCCGGCAACCCCGGCGCGGCCCGCGGCCAGATCCACACCATGGAAAGCACCGCCGGCCCGGGACTGATGCTCCCCGAGCAGGTCTGGGATCTGCATCCACCGGCCGGTCAGCCCGGTTTCACTCCCGGCCGACCGACCGCGTCCGCGACGCCGCTCGCCTGGACGCACGCGCAGTTCCTACGACTTGTCCGGGACGTCGATGCCGGGTACGTCGTTGAGCAGCCGACGGTGGTCAGCCAGCGGTACCTGGCGAATTCCTCGACCGGCTGAGCTGACGCCCGGGGCGTCATCAGCAACAGGATGGGCCAGGACGGAGCGCGCGATGAACCAGTGGGTGCGGGCCCGCGTGGATGACCTCACCCGATGGTTCTTCTCGATCAAACGGTGGATGTATCGAGGAGACCGGCCCGGCCTGCTGGCACGAATCATGAACCGGCTCTCCGAGATCCAGTTCTCCGCCGGCGTGCTGGCCCCGAAAAACGCTGTCACGCTGCAGGTACGGGGCCGGAAGTCGGGCCGGGTGATCTCGTTCCCGGTCGCCATCGCCGACTACGGGGGCGAGCGCTACCTGGTCTCGATGCTCGGCAACGACGCGAACTGGGTCCGCAACGTGCGCGCCGCCGGCGGCCGTGCGGTGATCCGGAGACGCGGCCGGACGCGCGTGCACCTGGTCGAGGTCGCCCCGGGCGCCAGGGCCCCGATCCTGCGCCGCTACCTCGACGTCGCCCCGGGGGCACGCCCGCACATCCCGGTCGATCGGCACGCGCCGCTGGCCGACTTCGAGCGGGTGGCCGGGCAATTCCCCGTCTTCCGCGTGGCGGCGGCAGAAGGGCTGCCCGGACGCGGCGAGATACAGTCCTAGCCGACGGACCGATCAGGCACCCAGGCGCCTGGACTTGGAGGCTGCCGTGGTTGGGGTCGAAGGAAATTCCGGAGCCCGGGAGTCTCGGGACGCACCGGCCGCCGCGGACAAGCGGGCAGCACGACCCGCCGGAGCGGTCGCCACCGCGGATCCCGACGTCACTGCGAAGGAGCCCCCGGCGATCCTGCGCCTGGTCAAGCGGCTGCCGTTCACCACCTTTTACGTCGTCGTCACGCTGGTGCTCGCCGTCGTTCTCGGCACCCTGTGGGAAGGCATCGAGGACAAGTCCTGGTACGCCGACGTGGCCTACGGGTTGCCGGCGTTCGAGGACGGCCGATGGCTCACGCTGATCTGGGGCTGCTTCTTCGCACTCACCCCCTTCTACTACGTCTTCGTCGCGGGAGCGTTCGCGTTCCTGACCGGCTTCTCCGAGTGGGTGCTCGGCACCAAGCGCACGGTCATCATCTGCGTGGCGTACCAGTTCGTTGCGGTGCTGATCACCGCACTGGTCTTCTGGATCTTCCGGAATTCCGGGTGGGAGTGGGCCGTCCAGCGGGCGACCGAGACCGACGTGGGCTTCTCCGCCGGCATGCTCGCGGTGCTGAGCGTGGCGACCGCGACCGTTCGGCCGCCCTGGCGTCTGCGGATACGGCTGGCGATCTGGGCGTACGTGCTCTTCTCCATCGTGTTCGTCGGGCAGATGGCGGACGCCGAACACCTGGTGGCGGTCGCGCTCAGCCTGCCGTTCTCGTCCAGGTTGGCCGGTCCGCACGCTCGCAAGGCCAGGGCGCTGCCGACCCGGCACGAACTTCGGCTACTGGCCATGGTCGGCGTGCTGCTGATCGCCGCCGTGCAGCTGATGGCCAATTTCGTGCCCGGCCGGCTCACCCCGTTCGGTCCGCCCGACGACGATGTCGAGGCCTGGTACTTCCTGATCATCGACATGGCCATCTCGCTGTTCATCGCGAACGGTCTGCGCAAGGGCTACCGGTGGGCCTGGTGGATCGCCGTGGTGCTGTCCGGTTTCCAGGTCGTCTTCGCCGCCCTGATCTCCGTCCTGGTGATCGTCGTGCTCATCGTCTCCGAGGTCGATGCCGACACCGACACCGACCTGAACGGCGTCCCGCAGTTGCTCGCCAGCTCCACCCTCTACCTGGCCTTCCTCATCGTGCTGATCCTGGGCCGGAGCGCCTTCCGGGTACCGCGACGGGGCAAACGCCGGCTGGCGACCAGCACGTCCAACCCCGAAACCGCCAAGGGACTGCTCCGGAAATGGGGTGGCAGCACGATTTCCTGGATGACCACCTGGCCGGAGAACCGGCACATGATCACCGCCGACGGGCAGAGCTATCTCGCTTTCCGCAAGCATGCGGGGGTGGCCGTGGCCCTGGGCGATCCCATCGGTCCGCCCGGGTCTGCCGCCTCCACGATCAACGACTTCATCCAGCTCTGCGACAAGGCGGCGCTGGTGCCGTACCTCTTCTCGTGCACCAGGGAAACCGCTGCGGTCACCGACGCCATCGGTTGGCAGAGCGTCCAGGTCGCCGAGGACAACCTGATCGACCTGCCGACCCTGGAGTTCAAGGGCAAGAAATGGCAGGACATCCGGAC
>JBBQJM010000201.1:0-7489 GCA_038325895.1 Mycobacteriales bacterium | reverse complement strand
ATCGCCGTTCGCCCAGGCGCTCAGTCGCACCCGGTCGGCCGAGGACCGTTTGTCGCTGGACCAGCGCTGCGGCGGCACGGCGGCGCGGCCGGCGCGGGGAGCGCTCGCGCCGGGCGGGGCTTTCGGAGCACGCCTGAGCCGCGGCACCCGACGGCGGCGGGGCACGCGCTGCGACCTGGAAGACGGGTGCATGCCCAGGAACCGGGCCAGCGGATGCCCACCGCCGGCCTGCAGGGCAGCGGCGGCCTGTGGTTCGCGTCTGGCGAAGTTCGCCAGCAGCCCGAACACGACCATGGTGATCAGCAGGGAGGTGCCGCCGGCGGAGATCATCGGCAGCGGGATGCCGGTGACGGGCAGCAGACCCACCACGTACCCGATGTTGATCGCGGCCTGGCCGACCAGCCAGACGGTGCCGGCGGACGCGACGATCTTGACGAATGGGTCGACGTTGCGGCGGGCGATCCGCAGCCCGGTGTAGGCCAGCAACGCGAACAGCAGCAGCAGGACGCCCGCCCCGATCAGCCCGAGTTCCTCCCCGATGATGGCGAAGATGAAGTCGGAATCGGCGTTGGGAAGGTAGCTCCATTTGGCGCGCGACTGCCCGAGCCCGACCCCGAACCAGCCGCCGTTGCCCATCCCGTACAGGCTCTGCAACAGCTGGTAGCTGACCTCGGGATGAGCCTCGGGGTTGACGAACGACAGCAGCCGGGCCATCCGGTAGTCCGCCGAGAACGCCAGCGCGAAGATCCCGACCAGCCCCGCGGTGCCGAGCCCGGCGAACATCCACCAGGGCGCACCCGCGAAGAACAGCACGGCCATGAACACGATGGTCAGCGCCACGGTGGTGCCGAGGTCGGGCTGCATCATGATCAGCGCCGCCATCAGTGCGAACACGGGCAGCACCGGGATCAGCAGTGCCTTGGGCGAGCGCAGCGTCGACCGGCGGGCCGCCAGGACGTGCGCCATCCACACCAGCAGGGCCAGCTTGGCGACCTCGCTGGGCTGGAACTGCAAGCCGCCCAACCGGATCCAGCTCTGCGCGCCGTTCACCAGCGCGCCGACTCCGGGAATCAACACCGCGACCAGCAGGGCCAGCGCGATGATCACAGCCGCGGTGGAGAACGAGCGCATCACCCGGACGGGGAGGTACTGCGCAGCGCAGAAGCAGATCAATCCGACGACGGCGTAGGTCGCCTGATTGGCGAACACCGAGAACGACGAACCGCCGGTCCGGAACGCCGACACCGAGGACGACGAGAGCACCATCAGCAGGCCGAACCCGAGCATCAGCGCAAAGATCGCCAGCACCAGGTGCAGCGAGGTCATCGGCCTGTCGAGCCAGTCGGCGGCCAGCCGGGAGACCGACTTGCGCGATTGCCGGAGCCAGGGCTTCAGGCGCGATTCCTGGCCTTTTTTCGTCCGGGCGCGCGCCGATCTCGTCGTGCCTCTTCCCGGGCGTTCCGACTCGGTGTCGTCCGGGTCGAGGGCGCCCGGGTCGAGGGCGCCCGCTGATCCAGCGGGAGACCCAGGAGGCGACGAGGTCGTGGTCACGTCGGCTGCCCGGTGGGGACGGCCCCGAGCGCACGAGCGGCGTCGGCGAAGGCGTTGCCCCTGGCCGCGTAGGAGGAGTACATGTCCAGGGACGCGGCGGCGGGCGCCAGCAACACGACGTCACCGGGCGCGGCCATCGCGACGGCAGCACGGACCACCTTGAGCATCACGTCATCGTCCTTGCCCGCCACCACCTCCCGGGGGACATCGGGGGCGTGTCGGGAAAGAGCGCTGTCGATCATGGGCGCGTCGAGACCGAGCATCACCACTCCGGCCAGCCGATCCGCCACCCGGGTGACCAGATCGTCGACCGTTGCGCCCTTGAGCTGCCCGCCCGCCACCCACACCACCCGGGGGTAGGCCAGCAACGAGGCGAGCGCCGCGTGCGGGTTGGTGGCCTTGGAATCGTCCACGAACAGCACCGCGTCGCCGCCGCTGCTGGCAAGGCTGCCGATGACCACGTTGCGGTGACCGCCGGGTTCGAATGCCAGCAGCCCGTCCCGGACATGGGCCGCGGTGGCGCCCACCGCGAGGGCCAGCCCGGCCGCCGCCAGCGCATTGGTGACGTTGTGCCGACCCGGCGGGCGGACATCCGCGGCGGCCATCGTCACCGGTGCTACCTGCGTCGGGAACGCTCCCCGACCAGACCCGAGGCCGGACCCGAAGGCGTCGTCGACGAGTTGCCCGGCACGCACACCCAGGCCACCCGGCGCCGGTTCGCCCGCGGTGATCGCCACGATTCGCGGGGCGGGTGCGGTCTGCAGCAGGTCAGCGGCACCGGGATCGTCGACGACCGCCAGTGCGATCTGCCCGGACAGCGCGCGCGCCTTGTCGGCCGCGTACGCCGCCATCGAGCCGTGCCAATCCAGGTGGTCCTCGGCGACGTTGAGCACCACCCCCGCCGCAGGCCGCACGCTCGGCGCCCAGTGCAGCTGGAAGCTGGAGAGCTCGACCGCGATCGCTTCCTGCCGGGGGACGGCCGTCACCGCCTCGATGACCGGCCAGCCGATGTTGCCGCAGGCGGTGACCCGGCGACCGGTCTGCTGCAGGATCGCCTCCAACATCCCGGTCGTGGTGGTCTTCCCGTTCGTGCCGGTGACGACCAGCCACGGCCGCGGCCCGGCCGGGTCACGCTGATCGATCCACCAGGCCAGCTCGACCTCGCCGATGACCGGGATGCCGCGATCGGCGGCGGCCGCCAGCAACGGGTGCGTGGGCGGCAGTCCCGCAGAGGTGACGACCAGGGTCGTCCCGTCCGGCGGCTCGGCGAGGTCGCCGACGAAGTGCACGTCGCCGGCGATGTCGTTCAGCGGGGCCGGCGCCGGCCGGTTCGAGGTGACGACCACGCCGGCTCCGAGACCGGCCAGGTAGTGGACGACCGGGAGGCCGGTGACGCCGACACCGGCAGCGACCACCCGGTCCCCCGGCCCAGGGAGGGTGGGCGCGCTCAGGAAGGTGGGCGGGCTCAGGAGGGTGGGCGGGCTCAGGAAGGTGGGCGGGCTCAGGAGGGCGGGCGGGCTGGCTGCGCCGAGGAGGGTGCCGGGGATGGCGGCCTGCCCGGGGAGGGCGGAGAGGGCGGGCGGCGTGGTGGTCGGGTCAGCCACCGGTCAGCGACAACCATTCGGCGTAGAACAACCCGAGCCCCAGCGCCGCGGACATGGCAGCCAGCAGCCAGAACCGGACCATCACGGTTGTCTCGGCCCAGCCGGCGAGCTCGAAATGATGGTGGAACGGCGCCATCTTGAACACCCGGACGTGACGGGTCTTGAAGACCGCGATCTGGATGACCACTGATAGCATCTCCACCACGAAAAGCCCGGCGATCACCACCAGGAGCAGTTCGGTCCTGGTCAGGATCGACAACCCGGCGATCAGTCCGCCCAGGGCCAGCGACCCGGTGTCGCCCATCATGATCCGCGCGGGATGCGCGTTCCACCAGAGGAAGCCGATACACCCGCCGAGCGCGGCGGCGGCGATCGACGCGAGGTCGAGCGGATCGCGGACGTTGTAGCAGCCGGCGACGGCGGCGTCGGTCAGGTACGGCGCCCAGCAGGCGTTGCGGAACTGGAAGAACCCGATCACGACGTACGTGCCGAGCACCATCACGGACGAGCCGGCCGCCAGACCGTCCAGGCCATCGGTGAAGTTGACGGCGTTGGACCAGGCCGCCACCAGCAGCCAGGCCAGGATGACGAACCCGACCGCGCCGAGGGACAGGAAGGCGATGTCCCTGGTGTAGGACAGGTTCGTTGAGGCCGGGGTCAGGTCGTTGCCGTTGCGGAAGAACAGCGCGCCGACACCGAAGGAGAGTGCCACGAAGGTCTGGCCGAGGAACTTCATCCGTTTGTTGAGCCCGAGGTTGCGCTGCTTGCGAATCTTGATGAAGTCGTCCAGGAACCCGACCACGCCCATCCCGGTGGTCAGGTACAGCAGCATCCAGGCCGAACTTGTCGGGCCGCCACCGCCGGTGATCCACTCGGCCCCGGAGGCCACCAGGTAGCCGACCCACATCGCGATGATGATCGCCGTGCCACCCATGGTCGGCGTGCCGCGCTTGGACTTGTGGTGCTGGGGGCCGTCGTCGCGGATCTCCTGCCCGAAACCCTGCCGGGAGAACAACTTGATCAGGTACGGGGTGAACAGGATGGACACGCCCAGCGCGACGAGCGCCGCGATCAGGATCGTCTTCACTGGCGATCCCGCCCGGTCGGAACCGTCGGCGACCCGGCAGCCGGCGGCGGCACCTGCGCGGAACGGTCGGCGATCAGCCGCAGCGCCACCGTCTCCAGGCCGGCCGACCGCGACGCCTTGACCAGCACCACGTCTCCTTGCTCCAACTCCTCGTCGAGGATCTCCAGGGCAGCCGCGGTGTCGGTGACGGGCAGCGACTCACCGCCCCACGACCCTTCCAGATGCGCCCCCAGATGCAGCGCCCGTGCGCCGCTGCCGGCCCTGGCCGGGCTTGCCCCGACCACCACCAGCCGGTCGATCCCGAGCCGGACCACCAGCCGGCCGATCTGGTCGTGGGCGGGGATCGTCTCCGGGCCCAGCTCTGCCATCTCGCCGAGCACGGCCCAGGTGCGCCGACCCTGGCCGATCTGCGAGAGCGCTTGCAGGGCCGCTCGCATCGAGTGCGGGTTGGCGTTGTAGGCGTCGTTGATCACCGTGATGCCGCCGGGCAGCTCGGTGATCTCCATCCGCCATTTGGACGCGGCCCGCGCGCCGGACAGCGCGGCGGCGACGGCGCCGACGTCCATCCCGACCGCTCGGCCCACCGCGGCGGCGGTCAACGCGTTGCCGACCTGGTGGGCACCGATGACGGCGAGCGTCACCGCCGCGCTGCCTTCCGGGGTGACCAGGGTGAACCGGGCCCTGGCGCCGTCGTCCAGTCCCACATCCTGCGCTCTGACCGTCGCGTACTTGCTGGTGCCGACCAGCACCACCTGCGCGCTGGTCACCGCCGCCATCCGTAGCACCAGCGGGTCATCGGCGTTCAGGATCGCCACGCCACCCTCGGAAGCGGACGGAAGTGATTGCACCAGTTCGGATTTCGCGGCGGCGATGGCCTCGACGGAGCCGAACTCGCCGATGTGTGCCGACCCGACGTTCAGCACGGCACCGATCCGCGGCGGCGCCACCCGGGCCAGCGCGGAAATGTGCCCGATGCCGCGCGCGGACAGCTCCAGCACCAGGAAACGGGTGTCCGGCGTCGCGCGCAGGGCGGTGTACGGGTGGCCCAGCTCGTTGTTGAACGATTCGGGCGGGGCGATCACCCGGCCGGGATCGTCGACGGCGCTGCTGAGCACCGCCGCGATCAGGTCCTTGGTGGACGTCTTGCCGGACGAGCCGGTCACCCCGATGACCTCGAGCCCATGCTCGCGGATCAGTGCGGTGACCGACGCCCGGGCCACTGCACCGAGCGCGGCCAGCACCGCGGTGTTGTCCGGGTCGTCGGGGACCCGCAGCAGCGGCAGGTTCGCGTCGATCGGCGCCGAGCCGAGCACCGCGACCGCTCCGGCCTGCGCGGCGGCGCCGGCGAAGGCGTGACCGTCGGTGTGCTCGCCGTGCAGCGCGACGAACAGTGCGCCGGGCGCGACGCGCCGGGTGTCGAACTCCACCGAGAGCACGCAGACGTCCGCCCAGCCGGCTTCGACCGGCAGGCCGATCGCATCAGCGACCTGCGCAAGGTTCATCGCGATCATGCGCCGGCACCCAGCGCTGCGGTGATCGCGGCAGTCAGTTCTCGCCGATCGGAGAACGGGTGGATGACGCCACCGACATCCTGCCCCTGCTCGTGGCCCTTCCCGGCGATGACGACGGCGTCACCACGGCGGGCGGCGGCGACCGCGGCCCGGATCGCCACCCGGCGGTCGCCGATCTCCTGGATCTGCACGGGCCGGGCGTCCGGTCGGGGACTGGCGGCGACCCGACGGGCGCCGTCGAGCACCTGCCGCCGGATCTCCGCGGGGTCCTCCGACCGCGGGTTGTCGTCGGTGACGATCACCAGGTCGGCGCGGCGGGCGGTCTCCGCGCCCATCATCGGACGCTTGCCCGGGTCGCGGGCGCCTCCCGCCCCGATGACGACGATCAACCGGCCGGTGAGACCCTCGGAAATCGCGTCCAGCACCGCTGCCAGCGCGGCCGGCTTGTGCGCGTAGTCGACCACCGCCAGGTAGTCCTGCCCCGCCACAACCCGCTCCATGCGGCCGGGCACGGCAACTGTCGCCATCGCTTTCGCGGCCTGCTCGACGTCCCGGCCCAGCGCATCCACGCAGGCCAGCGCCAGTGCTGCGTTCGCCACATTGAACGCGCCGGGCAGCGCCAGGTCCAGCGCCACCTGCCGGCCGCTCGGACCCTGCAGGGTGACGTGCTGCACTCCCCCGGTGAGCTGCTCGACAGCCGGCACGGACCAGTCGGCGGGTCGGTCGGTGCTGGAGACCGTCAGCGCGTCCGGGTAGGCGGTGGCGAGCCGGCGGCCCCAGACGTCGTCGACCATGATCACGTGCCGCGCCGCCCGGCCGTCGAACAGCATCGACTTCGCGGCGAAGTAGTCCTCCATGTCGTGAGGGAAGTCCAGGTGATCCTGCGACAGATTGCTGAAAGCACCCACCGCGTAGGACGTCCCGGCCACCCTGCCCAGCGACAGCGCGTGCGAGGAGACCTCCATGGCGACCACGCGCACCCCACGTTCCAGCATCACCGCGAACAGCGCCTGCAGGTCCGGCGCCTCCGGCGTGGTCAGCGCGCTCGGCGCCACCTCGCCATCGATCCGGGTTTCCACGGTGCCGATCAGCCCGGTCGTCGAGCCGTCCGCCGCCAACGCCGCTTCGAGCAGGTAGCACGTCGTCGTCTTGCCCGCCGTGCCGGTGACCCCGACGACGCCCAGGTGCTGGCTCGGGTCGCCGTAGACGGTCGCGGCCACCGAACCCAGCACCGCACGTGGATCGTCCACCACCAGCACGGCAGCGGGCGCGCCCCGAGTTTCCTGGCCGGATTCGCTGTCCGCCCACGCGCCGAGCAGCTCGTCGATGACCGCGGCACCTTGGGGATCGGTGAGCACCGCGATGGCACCGGCCCGCACCGCGTCCACGGCGTAGCGCGAACCGTGCACCCGAGATCCCGGCAGCGCGGCGAACAGATCCCCGGGGCGGACATCCTGCGCGCGCAGCGTGACGCCGGTGATCCGCAGGTCCGCCACCGCACCCGACACTCCGTCAGCCACCCCACCCGTCACCTCGCCCGACGCTGGGCCGGTTGATGCCGGGCCGGCCGATCCCGCGGCCGCACCCGCGCAGTCGGCGACCTCACCGAGCGTGACCCCGACGGGATGCCTGGGTCTGAGCGACGACGAAGGCGAAACGGAAGGGGTCACGGCGGGCAAGATTACCCGCCTAGCTGACGTACAGGTCGTAGATCGGTGCCTCGGAGGTGGACGGCG